>JAFIEC010000008.1 GCA_020832725.1 Paracoccaceae bacterium
GCGGTCGGTGTCATGCTCGTGGCCATCGACGATATCCGCGAGGGGGCCGAGGGCCGGACCCATGCCATCCCCGCCCATGAGCGGATCGGGAGCGGGATGGAATGAGCTCGCAGCTCATCGGTATCGTCGCCTGCGGAGTGCTGGTCGCGCTGATATTCCTGCGCGTGCCGGTGGGTGTGGCGCTCCTGCTGGTGGCGGTGGTCGGATATGCCGCCATCGACGGCTGGTACCCCGCGCTTGCAACCCTTGGCAGCACGCCCTTCGATCTGGCTCAGGCCTATTCGCTGTCGGTCGTGCCACTGTTCCTGCTGATGGGTGTGGTTGTCGCCCGCACCTCCATCGCGGGGCAGCTTTTCGCGGCTGCCAATGCAGTGGTGGCGGGACGGCGCGGGGGGCTTGCCATGGCCACGGTAGGGGCCTGCGCGGGTTTCGGTGCGATCTGCGGCTCGTCCCTTGCCACGGCCTCCACCATGACGCGCGTGGCCATTCCGCAGATGCGCCGCTTCGGCTATTCGGATTCCATCGCGGCGGGGATCGTCGCCTCCGGGGGCACGCTGGGCATCCTCATCCCGCCGTCCATCGTCCTGATCATCTATGCCATTGTCGCCCAGCAAAGCGTGCCGGCCCTCTTTGCCGCAGCGCTGGTTCCGGGCCTCATCCTGGCCGCGCTGCATGTGATCGTGATCATGGTGCTTGCGCGCATCGTGCCCGACCAGCTTCCGCCCGGCGACAGGATGACCTGGCCCGAGCGGCTGCTGGCCCTCACGGGCGTGTGGAAGGTCGCCGTGATCTTCGGCATCGCTGTCGGGGGCATATATGCGGGCTGGTTCTCGCCGACCGAAGCCGCGGCCATCGGTGCCTTCATCGCCATCGTCATCGGCTTTGCCACGCGCGAACTCGACCTGCGCGGCCTGCTGGCCTCGATGCGCGAGACGGTGACGATCACCGGCACGCTGTTCTTCATCGTTCTGGGCGCGCTGATGTTCGGCTATTTCATGGTGCAGTCCCGCATTCCCGCCACCATGGGCGCCTGGATCACGGCGCAGGGCGTGGCACCCTGGGTGGTTATGCTGTTCCTGGTGGCGATCTATCTGGTTCTGGGCTGCTTTCTCGACACGATCTCGATGATCCTGATCACGGTGCCGGTCTTTCTGCCCATCGCGATCGAGGTGGGGTATTCGCCGGTCTGGTTCGGTATCCTCGTCCTGCTGGCGGCCGAGATCGGGCTGATCACGCCACCTGTCGGGCTGAACATCTTCGTCATCTCGGCCCAGCAAAGAGATATTCCCATCCTCAGCATCTACAAGGGCATCCTGCCCTTCCTTCTGGCCCATGCGGCCGGGATCGCGCTGCTGCTGCTTTTCCCGGCAATTGCTCTCTGGCTTCCGGGGCTTCTGCTCTAGCGCCGACGGGGCCACGCCACCCGGGAGTGCGCGGCGCACCCGGACCCCGTCCCGCCGTTGAGGGGGGCACGACCATCGTGCGAACTTGACCCCTGTGCCCCGCTCTGACAGCCTCGGCCCGGAGGAGTTCCGGAGAAGCGGATTGACGACACTCCACGCATGGCTTGTGCGACTGTGGGCGGGGGCGGTGGTCGCGTGCCTGCTGGCGCTGCCCGCCGCGGCCGAGCGCGTGGCGCTGATCATCGGCAATGGCGCCTATGCGCATGTGCCGCGCCTGGACAATCCGGGCAACGACGCTGCTGACATGGCCCAGCGCCTCGAGGCACTGGGGTTTCATGTCACGCTGGAGGAGGATCTCGATTTCAACGCGATGCTGGGCGCGCTGCAGGCGTTTCGCCGTGCCGCTGTCGGGGCCGAGCAGGCGATGGTCTTCTTTGCGGGGCATGGCATCGAGGTGGACGGGCGCAACTGGCTGGTGCCCGTAGATGCCCGGCTGGCCTCGGCCGACGATACCGAATTCGAGGCGATCCCGCTTGATCTGGTGTTGCGCGCGGTATCGTCGTCCAGCGGGTTGCAGATGGTCATTCTTGATGCCTGCCGCGAGAATCCCTTTGCCAACAGGATGCAGCGGACGGGGGCGACACGGTCGGTCGGGCGGGGTCTGGGACGGGTCTCGCCGCCATCCGACAACACGCTGATCGCCTATGCCGCCCGCGAGGGAACGGTTGCCGCCGATGGCACGGGCCAGCGCAACAGCCCCTATACGCGCGCGCTTCTCGATGCCCTCGAGGAGCCGGGGGTAGAGGTGGGGCTGCTGTTCCGACGCGTCCGCGACAGGGTCATGGCCGCCACCGGCGGTGTGCAGGAGCCGAATGTCTATCAGTCGCTGGGCGAGACCGCCTTCTACATCCACCCCCCCGCGACCGCGCCCCCGGCGCCTGCGCCGGCCCCCCAGACCGACACGCGCCCGCCGCAGCCCGCCGACCGCTGTGCCGAGGCCCGGGCCCTGTGGCCCGATGTCCGCGATATCGGCACCAAAGCAGTGCTGCGCGATTTCGTGGAGACCTATGGCGATTGCCCGGTGATCGGGACCATGGCCGCCGAGCTTCTGGCAGGGCAGGATGCCGCGCGCGCCGCCGG
>JAFIEC010000011.1 GCA_020832725.1 Paracoccaceae bacterium
GGATTCGACGAGATCAACCTGAATGTCGGCTGCCCTTCGGACCGGGTGCAATCGGGCTGTTTTGGTGCGGTGCTGATGGAGCGCCCGGGCCTCGTGGCCGAATGCGTGGCGGCCATGGCCGAGGCTGCAGGACGCAATGGACCCACGATCACCGTCAAATGCCGCATCGGCGTGGATGAGCAGGACCCGCGCGACGCCCTGCCCCGCCTGCTGGCAGCCGTGCAGGGCGCGGGCGTTGGCCGCGTCATCGTGCATGCCCGCAAGGCGTGGCTCCAGGGCCTGAGCCCGAAGGAGAATCGCGAGATCCCGCCCTTGGATCACGAGCTTGTCTACGAGATGGCGGCGGCGTTTCCGGGACTGGCCATCTGCCTCAATGGCGGGGTGACAAGCCTGGCGCAGGCGCAGGCCCTGCTGGCGCGGGGCGGGATCGCCGGAGTGATGGTGGGGCGGGCCGCCTATCACGACCCGGGCGCGGTACTTCTGGGTGCGGACAGCGCGCTTTGGGGCGCACCCGACCCGGTCGCAACGATGCCCGAGGCCGTGGCCGCGATGCGGCCCCATATCGCACGGCATCTGGAGGGCGGGGGGCGTCTGTCGCAAGTGACGCGCCACATGCTGGGGCTGTTCGCGGGCTGGCCCGGCGCACGGGGCTGGCGGCGGGTTCTCTCCGAGGGGAGCACACGGCCGGGAGCGACCCTCGAGGTGCTGGACGCGGCGCTCGCCCATGTGCTGCCCGGGGCGCAGCCGGGACGCGACATGACGAGAGAGGCGGCTCTGGCCCCCGCCCGCGCCTCGGGCTAGAGAAAGGGGGCCTTGTGAACGGAGCCTCCGATGCCATTGCCCCTTCTCGCCGACGCGCTGCCCATGCTGGCGCTGCTTCTGTTCATCGGCGCGCTGGCCGGGGTTCTTGCCGGGCTGCTGGGCGTGGGGGGCGGCATCGTTCTGGTGCCTGCCTTTTTCTATGCCTTCACCGTGCTTGGCTATGACAACCCGCAACTCATGCAGATCTGCCTGGCCACATCGCTGGCGACGATCGTGGTTACCTCGATCCGCTCGGTCCTTGGGCATGCGCGCAAGGGTGCGGTGGATTTCGACATCCTGAAAAGCTGGGGGCCGGGCATCGTTGTGGGGGCGCTGGCGGGCGTTGCCACCGCCAGCATGCTGCGCTCCGAGGTTCTGGTTGCGATCTTCGGGGTGCTGGCGCTTGTCGTCGGGCTCTACATGGCCCTGGGCCGGTCGCATTGGCGTCTTGGCCCCGAGATGCCGCGGGGCGTCCCACGGCTGGTGATGTCGCCCTCGCTGGGCTTTCTGTCGGTGCTGATGGGGATCGGCGGCGGCAGTTTCGGCGTGCCGCTGATGACACTCTACAACCGCCCCATACACCGGGCCGTAGCCACGGCCGCGGGCTTCGGGCTGATCATCGCGGTGCCATCGGTCGCGGTGTTCCTGCTGACCACTCCCCCCGAGGCGGGCAGACCGCCCTTCATGCTGGGCATGGTCAATCTTGTGGCCTTTGGCGTTGTCATCGCCATGACATTGCTGACCACGCCGCTGGGTGTGCGGCTGGCCCATGCGATGGACCCGACACCGCTCAAGCGGGTGTTCGCCGTCTTCCTGATCCTTGTCGCGCTCAACATGCTGCGCAAGGTGCTGTTCTGAGCGGGCGTCTTCAGCGCCCCCCGATTGCCCCGAGCCTCACCCGCGCGATCGGCCCTTCGGGCACGCAGGCGCCATAGCGTTCAAGGAAACCACGCAGGTCCCCGGGGCTGGGACTATGGCGGATCAGCTCCCATGCTGCCGCAGCGCCCGTACAGGGATCGGAGGCGAGATCGGCCAGTTCCAGCGCGACAAAACGCGGCACCGGGCCCCTGCGCGTCAGCACAAGTGCCGTGAGCCGACCATCGTCAGCCGCCCCCTGAAGCAGCGCGCGAAACGCCTCGGGCGTGGTGACGGGGCGCGCGTTGACCTCGGCCACCACATCGCCCGGGCGGATATCCCGCAAGGCCGCGGCCGAGCCGGGCAGAACCTCGCGCACCTCCAGCCCACCCGAAGACAGGGCCACCAGCCGCATGCCCAGAACAGCCGCCACCTCGGGAACCGGAGCGGGCGCAGGCGGGGCAAGCGAGGCCAAACGGTCCTGCGCCAGCGCCACAAGCACCGGGCAGGCGGCATAGCGCTCCATGAACCGCTCCAGCGCGGGGGTGCTGCGGCTTTCCTCGATCAGGGTCCAGACGGCACGCGCCTCTGCGCAGATGTCCTGGGCTGCCGCAGGACCGGGGACGGGCGTCGGTGCCGCGACGCTGGGCTGCGTCAGGGCGGCAATCTGGCCCGGGCGAAAGGCAAAGGCCCCGTCGAGCTGGTCGTAATAGGCCGGAAACTGGTCATGGCCGACCGTGCGGGCAAGGCTGCGCACCTCTCCGCGCACCTCCACGGCCAGATCGCGCACCGACAGGCCCGGCTGTTCCAGCAAGGGCAGCAGCGCGCGGGTAAAGACCGAATTGGGGTCGGGGTCGTTGTCGGACAACCGGTCCAGCGCGGTCTGGCCGACACCGGCCGAGAACAGGATGAACGTGCCCTCGGGTGCCGCGACCCGCGCCAACCCGCGCGAGCCGCCAAGGCTTCGGGTCCCTTCGCGCGGGAAGGGGTTGTTGCGGCAGGCATCGAGGATCAACAGCGACACCCGCGCCCCCTGCCCCCGGATTGCGGCCAGAACGTCATCGACCGCAAGGCTTTCGGAGGTGAGCACGAATTCCTCGCCAGGGCTGGCCAGGGGCACATCCGCCGGAAGCAGGAAGTTGCGCCCGTCGATCTCCACCCCGTGGCCGGCAAAGTAGAACACCGCCTCGTCGCCCTGCGCCAGCCGAGAGACGAACTGGCCCAGCGCCCGCGTCAGATCGCGCCGGCCCGGGTCGATGATGACATCGGTGCGAAAGCCCGAGGCCTCCAACGCGGCACCCACGGCGCGGGCATCGTTGCGCGCTTTCTGCAGGACCGAGACATTCTGATAGGTGTCGATCCCCACCACCAGCGCGTGGCGGTTCGAGGCGCTCGCCCCCCCGGGCACGACGAGCAGAAACGCCAGGGCCGCCAGAAGGAAAGCGCGCATCATGATCTCCCTACTGGATCCAGGACAGGATCCCCGACCGGTTGCACATGCTTGCCATCCGGTTGAAGGCTGCGCTGAACCCCATCAGCGAATACCGGATTTCCAGCGGCTCTCCGGTATAGGCGTTGGTGCCGAAGAAACTCAGCTCGCGGCCCGCCCGCATCGCCTTGAAGACATCGCTTCGCGTATAGCGACCGTCGTCCGTCATCGCCGGGCGGATCGTGGTGCCATCGAGGCGCAGGTCATAGCGGGTGTTGCCGACCTGCGCATGGAAGGGCCTGTCGGTATCGAAGGGTACGGGCCACAGGAAGTTGATGTTGATGCTGCGCGGCCCGTCATAGCTGCGACGTGTCAGCAGGCGCAGTTGCGGGGTCTGCCACACCGGGCTGCTTGTCCAGACCGCGTCCGTATGGGCATAGCAGCCATCACCCGCACGAAACGAATCCCAGTCGGTCAGGCGCTGCAGGGATGCCCGGTCATAGTCGCTTTCGCTGGAGGGGAGCGGCGGTAGGCGGGGGCTGTAGGACGCGTTCAGCAGCGACCGGGACGCATCGCGGTTCAGAAAGCGGCTGGGCGAGGAAGATCGCACGCGCTCGCGGTAATAGCGCTCGAGGATCGTACGCTCGGTCTCATGAAGGACGCCGTTGCTCGACGGGTCCCTGCTCGGTGTGAAGGTGGTGTTGTCGAACTGATGCAGGGCAAGGCGGATGCGCCCCACCTCTGCCCGACTCAGGCCAAGGGACCGCTCCTCCGAAAGGGTGGCACCGGGCGGCTGCAGCGAGGCCAGCCGCGCCCGGGCAAGCGCCAGCTCGGTGGTGCAGCCCGTGTTGACCGCGATGAACCGCTCGATCCGCGCCCGGTCGCTGGAGTTGCGCAGGCTCGCCCATTCGGTAGACGCAGACCGGCAGGCGACCGCACGCTCCAGCCGCGAGGTAGCGCCCGAGCTCTGGACACCGCAATCGGGAAAGCGGGACAGAAAGCCGCGCAATTCCGCCTCGCTGGGGTTGGGACCGAGCGCGCGATAGGCGGCCTCGACGCCGGAACAGCGCCGCAGGTCCTCCAGCGCGGTGCGCATCAGGCCCGAATGCGGCTCACATGAGGGAAAGCGGCGCAGGAAGCCCTCCAGATCGCTGCGCGAGGGGGCGGGACCAAGGTTGGACCGTGCCGCAGCCGCGCCCTCGCAGGCGCGCAGATCCTCAAGCGCTGCACGCACGGCCTCGGAATGGGGCGGGCATTCGGGGAACCGATCCAGGAACCGGCTCAGCAACGCCCTGTCGGGACTGGACCCCATCAGGGCCCGGGCCGCCTCGGCACCGGCGCAGACATCGGGCGCGGGCGGGGCGGTAAGGGCCGCGATCCGTTCTTCGGCCAGCGCCGCGAACAGCGGACATCCCTCATGGACCCGCACGAACTGCTCCAGAACCAGCAGGCTTCCGGCCTCGCGGACGATCTCCCAGTCGGCACGCGCGGCGGTGCACGGGTCTGCCGTGGGCTGGGTCAGCACCTGGGGCGCGGGCACGGGAACGGGCACTGGAACCGGGTCGGGGCGGGGCGGAAGCGCCGACAGGTCAAGCGCGGCCATCGGCGGGTTCAGATAGATCGACCGAGAGGGCAGCGAGCCATAGGTGAAGGGCTCCTGTCGCCGGCCGGTGGATTGCATCACCTGGTCGCGCACCTTGCGGAACATCAGGCCAAGCTCGACCCCCGGCTCCGCCAGCACTTCCAGCATGGCAGCGGTAAAGGGGCTGTTGCGCCCGTCACCATCGGCCGCCACCTGACCCGCGCGTGCGGCGAACGCCACCAGCATACCGTCAGCCGGCTCCACCCGGGCAAGGCCGCGTCCGACAGAACGCGTGGAATCACGCCGCTCCATGCCGGGGATGAATGGGTTGTCGCGACAGGCATCGAGGATAACCAGCTTCAGCCCGTCGGCCCGTGACACGGTGCCCAGAAGCTGCGACAGCGAGATTGCCTCGAATTCCACGTCAAGATCGGTCTGCAGACGCGCATCCACCGGGATCAGCCAGTTCTCGCCGTCCATCTCCATGCCGTGACCCGCATAGAAGATGAGCGCCGCGTCCGCGCCCACGACCTCCCGGGCGAAACGTTGCAGGGTGCTGCGCATTCCCATGGCGTCCTGGTCCTGCGCCTCGGTGACGCGGAAGCCGAGATCCCGCAGGCGCGCGGCCATATCGGCGGCATCGTTGCGCGCATTCGGCAGCGCACTGGTATGGGCATAGCTCGAATTGCCGATGACCAGCGCATGGCGGGACTCGGCCAGCGCCGCGCCCGCGCCCAGCATCGATACAACGGCAATTGCGACGGCTGGCAAGAGCCCGGCAAAAAATCTGGACAACGTCATGCGGACCCCCGGCTTGGGGGAAACTTTTCCAGAAGCCCGGGTGCCGGTCAAGACGCGCCTGCACCCTTGAAGGGACATCGCGCCCCGAAGTTTAGCCACCCACGAGGATTCGCACCGCGATGATCGCCAGAAGCGCAAGGATGATGCGATCAAAGGCCACCGGCGGAATCCGCCGCCCCAGAAACGCCCCCAGCGGCATGAAGGCGAGAATCGCCGCAGCAGCACCGAGCCCTGCCAACCCCCGATCGGGGCTGAGCAGCCCCGCAGCCCATAATGCGGGTACCTGCGCGATCGCGGTAACGCCGAAAAACCCCGCCACAGTGGCCACGAACGCCGCGCGCGGAAGCTGCATCCCGTTGAGAAAGCTCAGCGTGATGGGGGCCGAGATACCCGACGCCCCCTGCAGCGTGCCCGCTGCAAGGCCCGCCACGGGCGCAAGGCGCACCGCAGTCTCCATCGCCAGACCAAGCCCGGGCCGCGCAAGGCGGAGTGCCACATAGGCCAGCGCGCCACAGGCCACGACAACCGACAGCATCCGGTCATCAAGCGCCACCAGAACCCAGGTACCCGCAACGATGCCCACCATGCCCGTCCCGAAGAACACCGCGCTGAACCGTGCCGGCAGCAGCGCGCGCCTGCAGGCCCAGGCCTGCACGGTGTTCAGCGCGAGGTTGGCCACAGCCATCACCGTAATGGCATATTCGGGGCCCAACAACAGCGTGAGCAACGGCACCGCCACCAGCGGTGCGCCCGCCCCCGTCGCCCCTTTCAGGATGCCGCCGATTGCAAAGGCGATGCCGACACTTGCTGCAATCCAGATCACCCGCGCGTCTCCCCGAAACGACGCTCCTCTTTGGCGCGCTCGCGGGGGAGGTGCAAGGTTGCCGCGCCACCGGACAGGCCCGACTTGCGCTTGCCCGGCCCGCCGCGCATGATCCGCCCTCGCGAAATGGAGGGGTGCATGGGTCCGCTTGAGGGCGTTCGGGTGGTGGAGTTCGGCGCGATCGGGCCGGTGCCCATGGCAGCGATGCTTCTGGCCGAGATGGGGGCCGAGGTCATCCGGCTGGAGCGCGCGCGCGGCTCCAAAGGCGGCATCGAGATGGATGTGCGCCACGACCTGACCCTGCGCAGCCGCCCTGCACTGGCCGTCGATCTCAAGTCGCCCGACGGCCTCGCCACCGCGCACCGGTTGTGCGCGCGGGCCGACATCCTGCTGGAGGGCTATCGCCCCGGCGTGATGGAGCGGCTGGGCCTTGGCCCGGAGGCGCTGTGCGCCGACAATCCCGGGCTTGTCTACGGGCGCATGACCGGGTGGGGACAGGAGGGGCCGCTGGCGCAATCCGCCGGGCATGACATCAACTACATCGCCCTGGTCGGCGCGCTGGCGGCCATCGGGCAGCAGGATGCGCCCCTGCCGCCACTCAACCTTGTGGGCGATTACGGCGGTGGCGCGCTCTATCTGGCGCTGGGGGTGCTGGCAGCCCTGATCGGGCGGGCGCGCACGGGCCGCGGCCAGGTGGTGGATGCCGCGATGGTCGATGGTGCCGCCAGCCTGATGACCGTCTTCTACGGGCTCCGCGCGGCGGGCGACTGGCAACCACGACGCGCAGCCAACCTGCTTGACGGCGGTGCGCCCTTCTATGGCGTATACGGCACATCGGATGGACGCCACATCGCCATTGGCCCGCTGGAGCCGCAATTCTGGTCGGCTCTCGTGGCCGCCCTGGGATGGGACGAGGCCAGCCTGCCCGACCGTGCCGACCCCGCCAGCTGGCCCGAGTTGCGGCGCAGATTGCGCGCGGCCTTCGCCTCTGCCAGCCGCGATACCTGGTGCGCGCGGCTGGAGGGCACCGATGTCTGCTTTGCCCCGGTCCTCGACATGGACGAGGCGCCCGGCCACCCGCACCTGCGCGCCCGCGGAACCTTTGTGGAGGTGGACGGCATTGCCCAGCCTTCCGCTGCGCCGCGCTTCTCCGAGACACCCTCGGGGCTGCGCTGCCCGCCGCTGCCGCCCGGTGGGCCGGAACTGGAACGTGCCCTGACGGCCTGGGGCTTCGATTCCGCTGCGGTCACGGGGCTGACGGGCAGCTCAGGCTGAACCCTTCAGCGGCACCCCATCAGAAGCCAGGCGCGCGGCACGTGCGGGAAGCGCCTTCATGATGGCGCGCCGCTCCGTGGCAGCAAGGCGCGACCAGATCGCGATTTCGTCAATGCTGCGCAGGCAGCCACGGCACAGCCTGCTGGCCGGATCGATGGTGCAGATGCGGATAC
>JAFIEC010000013.1 GCA_020832725.1 Paracoccaceae bacterium
CGGGCCCGGGAGGGGGGGGTTGGGGCCCCCCCCGGGGGGGGCTTAAGGCGGCCTGGGCGCCGCGGGCCGGGTCTACCCCGCCGGGGGTCGGGGCCAGCGGCGCCTCTGCCGCCAGCCGGGCCAGCCCCGCCAGCCGGGCCATCGCCGCCAGTTGCGCCCCCGCGCGTGCATCGATGCGCCGCCCGCTCATCGGCGGCGGGCCGGGGCGCGCGCCCCGCCTGCGGATCCGGCGCCGGCCCGGCGGCGCAGATCCTCGGCAAAGCGGATCGCGGCGGCCACGGCCGCGTAGAGCGCGGGCGGCACCTCCTGGCCCAGCTCCACCGTGGCAAAGAGCGCCCGCGCGGTGGGCGGGTCGTGGCGGATGGGCACGCCGGCTTCGGCGGCGATCTCGCGGATGCGCAGCGCGATCTCTCCCTGACCCAGCGCGACGCAGACCGGCGCGCTTCCGCGCGCCCGGCTCCAGCGCAGGGCGACGGCCACGTGCACCGGGTTGACGATGACGACATCGGCCCCCGGCACCTCGGACATCATGCGGTTGGTGGCGATGTCACGGCCGCGCTGGCGTCGGGCCTGCTTGAGATGGGGATCGCCCTCGGAGGATTTGGCCTCGTCCAGCACCTCCTGCCGGGTCATGCGCAGCTTGCGGCGGTGATCATGGGCCTGCCAGGCCATGTCGATCATGGCGATGGCCCCGGCGATCACCGTGACCACCGCCCAGAACCCGACCAGTGCCGCCAGCGCCGAGGCCATCGCCGCGCGCGGCCCCAGCAGGACCGCGCCGATCATCTGATCGCCCAGCGCCAGCAGGAACAGGAACAGCGTGATCGACAGCACGATCAGCTTGGCCGTGCTCTTGGCGAATTCGAACAGCCCCGTGGGGCCGAACTTGTTGCCGGCATTGGACAGCGGCGAGATGCGCTGCAGCTTTGGCGCAAGCTTGGACGGGGCGAAGACCACGGCCCGCTGAGCGGCAAGCGAGCCCACCACGAGAATCGCGGGCGCAGCCCAGAACGGCAGGGCCAGCGCGGCCAGGCCCAGCGCCCAGGCCCCGCCGCCCCCGCCCAGCGCCCCCGACAGCCCCCGGTCGGCCCCGGCGAGCGGGGCCGCCAGATGCTCCGCCAGGCCCAGCGCCAGACCGGCCCCGCCCGCCGCCATCAGCACCAGAAAGCCCAGATAGGCGGCGGCGGCGTTCAGGTCGGTGGCGCGCGCGATATCGCCCTTGCGGCGGGCCTCCTCCAGTTTGCGGGGGGTGGGCTCGAACGACTTCTCGGCGCTGTCCTCCTGCCCGCTCATGCCGCACCTCCCAGCCGGCGCTGGGGCAATTGTGCGGCAATGCCGCCCGGCAGGTCGCACCGGAAGAGATCGGCCCCGCCCTCTCCGGGGCAGGGATCGGGGGCAAGGCCCGGGCCGAGCATCCGGGCCAGCGCGGCATTCACCGGGGCGAAATGGACGGCCAGCGCCCGCGCCTCGGCCCGGGTCAGAAGCGACTGGCGCAGCCCCGGGCCAAAGCGCGCCGCCAGCATGGCGCGGGCCAGTGCCACATCCTCGGGGGCCATCCCCGCCCCGGCCCGGGCCGCCATCCACCCCTCGAGCGGGGGCGGGGCGGCGTTGGGCCGGGCCTCGGCCAGAGGGGCAAGGCCCCGGGGCGGCAGGGGCAGGGACAGCGCGGCCAGCAGTGCTGCGGCAGGCCCGTCGGGGGCGGCGCAGAGGTGCGAATAGGGCAGCACATGCAGCGCCACCCCCGGCAAAGCCGCCCGCAGCCCGCCCAGGAAGGCCGGGTAATCCAGCGGCACGGGGCCAACCCGCCCCTCGGCCAGGGCCCGGGCGACCATGCGGGCGGGGTGCGGCGGGGCGTGGTGGCGCGCAATCTGCAGCCAGAGCGATTGCACCAGGCTTTGCTGGTCGCGCAGCACCACCACGACCTCCATCCGGGAAAACGCGGCCAGCCGCGCGCGCAGGGCGGCCCAGTCCATCGCCGTGGGGTGGATCGTGCTGAACACCTCGGCGCTGAGCAGGACATCCTCCCCCCGCGCGGCCAGCCCCTCCAGCCGGGCCCAGGCCCGCGCGCGCCGGCGCAAGGCCGTGACGGGCATCACGGGCAGGCGCACCCATTCGGCCGCCAGCAGGTGATGGCCCGGGTTGGGGCCGAGCCTTGGCACGTTCAGCCCCGCCCGGGCGAGGGCTGCGCGGTTGCGCGCAAGGCTGCGCTGGATCGCGGTGGTGGCGGTCTTGTGGGTGCCGATATGCACGATCACGCGGGCCATGGCCTCAGGCGGCCGCCGTGCCGCGCAGGCTGCGGGCAAGCCTGATCCAGAAGGGGGCGGTCAGATCCTCGCGGTGCAGGGCCCCGGGCGCGGGCCCCTCAAGCGGCAGGGCGGGCAGGGCCTGCCGCCCGGCAAGCTGGCGGGCAAGGGCTGCGTTGGCGGGGGCAAAGCGTCGGCGCAGGGCCGCGACCTCGCCCCGGCTGAACAGGCAGGAGCGTGCCTCGCCGTGGGGAAGGAGGGCGGCCATCGCCGCCACCAGCCCCGGCCCGGGCGGGGCGGGGGCGCTGAGCGCGCCTGCGACCCAGGCCGCCAGCGGCTCGGGCGAGGGGTTGGAGCGGCCATCGGCCCAGGGGCGCAGGCGGGGCGCAAGATGGGACAGGCCCAGATGCGCCAGGTGCCAGCCGATCACGCCGCCGGGATGGGCGCGGGCCTCCTCGAGGCTGGCATAGGTGATCGCCCCGGGCGGCAGGCCCCGGCGCAGATGGGCGTCAAGCTCGGTGAAATCGAGAAACAGGCCGTCGGCGCGCCCCTCCTCGAGGGCGGTGCGCAGGAACGGGGCCAGCGGCAGCGGCCTGCGGTTGCGCGCCACCTCCAGCCAGATGGATTGCAACAGCGCCACCTGCCCGCGCAGCAGGCACAGGGCGCGCAGTTCCACCTCGGGGGGGAAATGCGCGCGCAGGGCCGCGAAATCCACCGAAGCGGGCCCCGCGCGGGAGAATTCCTCGGACGACAGGAACAGGGTCACCCCCGGCCGCGCCGCCAGCCGGGCCAGCCGCGCCCTTGTGGGCGCGGTTCCGTGGCGCAGGCGCAGGGGCGGGGGCAGGGCCACCCAGTCGGCCGCCAGCGCGTGATGGCCCCTCGCCCGGCCGATGCGCGGATAGTAGAGGCCGTGCCGCGCCAGCAGGCTGCGGTTGAGAAAGAACGTGTCCTGCAGCGTGGTGGTGGCGGTCTTGTGGAGGCCCACATGCAGGATCACCCGGCCCATGGTCCGCCCTCCTGCAGGCGCAGCGCAAAGACATCGCGATGCGCGCCGAGGATGCCGGCGCGCGCATCCAGAAGCTCGAGGCGCAGCACCTCAAAGGCCGGCACCCAGGCGCGGATCAGATCGGGCAGGTCCTGGCCATAGTGAAAGGTGACCAGCGCGCCCGCCGGATCGACCGGGTTGCCGTGGATCTCGGGCGGGGCCAGATGCTCCACCCCGTCGGGAAACAGGATGGCGCGGCGGCGGCTGGTGGCAAGATGGGCATGGACGGGCGTGGTGAAGAGCACAAGCCCCCCGGGGCGCAGGGTGCGGGCCATCTCGGCCATGGCGCGGTCGGGGCGGTTGACATGCTCCATCACATCGAGGTGGCAATGCAGATCGAGGCTGGCATCGGGAAAGGTGAGCGCCTCCAGATCCTCGCATCGGGGGCCGGCGGCGGTGCTGCCCCGGGGGATATCGCGGAAAAGCTGGCTGGGGACATAGCCCGGGCATTCGGCGGCAAGGCGGCGCGAGAGGGCGCGGCCCGCGGGGGCGCATTCGTGCAGATCGAGGCCGCGCCAGCCGGGGCAGAGCAATTCGAGCGCGCGCAGAAAGGCCCGCTCCCGGGGGAGGGAGCCGCAGGCGCAGCACAGCAGCCCGTCGCGGTGCCCGCCCCCGTCGGAGACAAAGCCCTCCTGCGCCCCGCAGACGGGGCATTGCCCGGCGATCAGCGGCACAATTCCTCCCTCAGGGCGTCGCAGAAGGCATGGCCCCAGAGGCCCGAAGGCTCCAGCACCGCGCCCTCGGCCCATTCGTTCCAGGCGTTGACAAAGACCTCCCGCCGGTAGGAATGGGCCAGCCCCTCGGCCCGCAGGCGGCGCAGCCACATCCGGAAGGTGGCGGGCGTGGCCCCCAGGGCCACATGCCCCTCGGCGCCGCGGCGGGGCGTGGTGTCCCAGGCGGGCATCACCCCGGCGATCACCCGCCCGCCCATCGCCTGCCGCCGTTCGGGGGCCAGCGCGTTGCGCGCCAGCGTGGCGTGATCGAAGATCAGGCCCCGAAAGGCGGCGCTGTCGATCTCGAAGCCGATGCGCTCGTCGCCCGGCCCGGTGTGACGGTAATCGTCCGGTCCGATCAGGCCGTGGGGCGGCATCTCGACCTCGAAATCCAGCGTGCCCTCGGGCAGGGGCGCGGTGCCTTGCAGGTGAAAGCGCACCCCGCCGATCTCCACCTCGCCGAGGCCCATGGCGGCCCAGGCCGCGCGCAGCCGTGCGATGCTGCCGGGAGGGTCGGGCAGGTCGGCGGGGCGGTAGATGACAAAGCGCAACCGGGTGCCGTCGGGCCTGGCATGGCGGGGATCGCGCAGGAATGGTGCCAGATCGGCGGCAAGGCGCGCCTCGAAGCCGGGGCGATAGCGCTGTTCCACCAGCACCTCTCCCGACAGCCCGTCCCAGCTGCGCCGCCAGCTCTCATTGGCCCAGCACAGGTAGAAGGGAAAGGGCACCCCGGGCCGGGCCAGCAGCCCGCGCAGGGGCGCATCCAGCAGCATCCGCCCGTCGAACCAGTAGGTATGCACGCAGAAGG
This sequence comes from Paracoccaceae bacterium, assembly GCA_020832725.1. Lineage (GTDB taxonomy): Bacteria > Pseudomonadota > Alphaproteobacteria > Rhodobacterales > Rhodobacteraceae > JAFIEC01. Next base: position 4,810 of record JAFIEC010000013.1, read on the forward strand.
CATCGATTCCGGCCGCTGCGGCCAGACGCGCCTGTGCGCCCATCGTGTCGGTGTGGCGCAGGTCGTAAAAACCCAGATCGGCGGGCAGAAGCGGCTGCAGATGGCCCGGAAAGCGCGCCCGCGCCCGGGCAAGGGCGGTCCATTCGGTATAGCCCGGGCCCCAGTTGCGGCTGTTCTCCTCGGTCGGGTGGAACTGGGGCAGGTAGAAGGCGCTGACAAAGGCGGGCGGCGGCGGCGGCGGCGGGCTCGGGCGCAGCTGTGCGGTGGTGCGCAGCCCATGGCCGCCATGGGTGGCCAGCGTGCCCATCGCCCGCTCGAACGCATGGGCGAGCGTGCCGTCGAGGGCATTCTGCTCGGGCTCGAACAGGGCGGCATCGAGATCGAGCGCGCGGATCAGGGCGATCATGTGCGGCTTGATCCAGTACATGGAGCCCGCCGGAAACCGAAGCCTGTCGTCGGGGCGCAGCCCGATGCGGCGCAGCAGCAGCGTGGTCTTGTCGCGATTGGCCCCCCACCAGCGCGGACCCGAAAGCGCCTCGCCGTCGGCGACCCAGAGGGCGGCATCCCGGTCGTTCAGGAACCGCTCCAGCAGGGCGGGGCTGTCGGGCCCGGGCAGGAGGCCCGCCACCAGCCGCCGCCGCCACGCGGCCCCGTCGCGGCGGTGCGGAGAGCGTTTCGTGTGCAGCTTGAGCACGGCGCGATACCCGCACAGCCAGCCCGCGCCCGCCAGATGCAGGAACGGCAGGATGTCGCGGCCATGGTTGGGGAGGGTGACGATGCGCGCGCCCGGCCAGTCATGGGCGATCCTGCGGCGGGCCTCGGCCTCTCCCTCCCCCTCGGTCAGGGTGCCATGG
>JAFIEC010000016.1 GCA_020832725.1 Paracoccaceae bacterium
CCGGCGCGCGCCGCAGGGCGTAAGAGATGGGCAAAACTTCAGGCGCGTTCACCTAATACCCGGGGGGGGGGGGGGGGGGCGGCCCGCCGCCCCCCGCGCCGCCCAGCGGGCTAGGTCGCGTGGACGACCTCGCCCTTCCACACCGTCTGCGTGACTTCGATCCCGGCGATCTCTGCCGGAGCCATCACCGTCAGATCCTGCGGCAGCACGATGAAATCGGCCCAGGCGCCGGCACCGAGTACGCCGGTCTTGCCCTCCATCCCCAGCGTGCGCGCCCCGCCCGTCGTATAGAGCGGCAGGGCACGGGCGAGCGAAATCGCCTGATCCGGCGCGATGGCACCGGGATAGCGACCTGTCGGATCGGTCCGCGTCAGCATCATGGCAAGCCCGGTCCAGGGGTTGGCATCGGGTGCAGCGGCAGGCCAGTCGGTGCCCACGCTCATCTGCGCGCCCGCATCCATCAGCGACCGGATCGGGTGGTTCTGGCGCAGGCGCTCTTCGCCCATCACGGCGATCTGGCCCGGGGTCATGGCGTTCGGCCCCCACAACTTGGGTGAAACCTCGGCCACAGCCCCGAGTTCCGCGAACCGAGGACGATCATCGGGGTGGATGTAGTTGCAATGTGCCAGCTCGTGGCGCAGCCCCGACGGCCCGTTTGCCCGGCGCGCGGCGGCGATCGCGTCGAGCATCTTGCGCGCTGCATTGTCACCGACCGTGTGGGTCTTGATCACATAGCCACGCCTGTCGAGGTCGATCACGATCTCGGCCAGCTCCTCTGGCGCGATCAGCAGCGTCGCATCGGGCACATGCGAGGACGGATCATAGCCCGGGGCTGGAGCATATGGCTCCAGAAAGGAGGCCGTGCGTGACGGCCCCACCCCGTCGAGAAACAGCTTGGCAAAGCCGGTGCGCAGGTTGTCGGTTGCATAGAGCGCGCGCAGCCTGTCCATCTCGTCCGGGGACAGCGCATCCCCCAGCGGAGAAAAGCGCGTGATATGCGCCGCCGCGTGCAGGGTCAGACGCCCCCGACGGTCGGCATCGGCATAGGCGGCAAGCTCGGCCTCATAGGCCATCGGCTCCTTGAAGGCAGTATAGCCGTAGCGGTTGAGCACCTCGATGCAATAGGCCGTGGCGCGGGCCATCTGATCGGGGCTGTGCCCCAGATGCGCGGCGACCGGGCCCATCGCCGCCTCGTGCAGAATCCCGGTCGGGGCGCCATCTTCGTCACGCTCGGCATGACCGCCCTTCGGGTCCGTCCAGCCCGGTCCGATGCCGGCTGCGGCAAGGGCCGCGGAATTGCACCACATGGAATGCTGGGAGGCATCCCGCAGCGCGACGGGATGAGCTGGCGCCACGGCATCGAGCAACTCGGAGGGGCGCGGCCCCATCTCGCCGCGCATGTCGGCGCGCCACGGGCCGCCAAAGATCCAGCTTCCCGGTGGCAGGGCCTCGGCCCGCGCGCGCACCGCCTCCAGCAATCGGGGCGTGTCGGCACCATAGCCGACGTAGACCTCGAAGAGGTCGCGCAAACCGCCCCAGATCGCATGGACATGGCTGTCCACCAGTCCGGGCATGACAAAGCGGCCGTGCAGCCGTTCCTCGCGCGTTCCGGGGCCGGCAAGGGCACGGATGTCGGCATCGCTGCCCACGGCCAGAATACGCCCCTCCGCCACCGCCATCGCCGAGGCCCGGGGCCGCGCCGGGTCCATCGTCAGCAGGTTGCCGCCCGTAAAGATCGTCTGTGCGTTTGCCATGATGTTCCTCCGGATCGCACCATCGAAAAATTTGTTGACTATGTCAACGAGTAGTCGCAGGTTGCTTGCCGGGAGGAAACATCATGGCCAATTCGGCGCGTCGCGTCTTCCATGGTTCTCTGGATCGGCATCCGCCGGTCCGGACGATCCTCGATGCCCTGAATTTTCGCCTCACGCGCATCGTGGCGATCAATCAGCGCCTGGGCACCCGCACGACGCGGCAGAACTTCGACCTGTCGCTTACGGAATGGCGCGTGCTGGGGGTTGCCTCGGCGCTGGAACGGGCAAGCTTCCAGGCGATCCGTGACACGCTGTTCATGGACAAGGCCCAGATCAGCCGGGCCCTCAAGGTGCTGTCGTCGCGCGGGCTGATCACGACCAGCCCCTGCCCCGAGGATGGGCGGCAGCTTCTGGTGTCGCTGACGGCCTCGGGTCGGGTCCTCCACGACAAGGCGCTGGCAGTCAGCCTTCAGCGCAACGAGGCGGATCTGAGCGACCTTACCCCGGCAGAGGTGGAGATCTTCTTTGACCTGCTGGATCGCATCGCCAGATCGGTTGAGCGCCAGCTTGCCGATGATGCGGAGCAGGACATCGAGGACCCTTCGGAATGAGCGCAACCGAGGACATGGTCTCGCGGCGCGCCGCCTCGTCCATCGCCGACCCGCTCGCGCGGGCTTCGGTCTATCTGGGGCAGCTCCTCGCACTGGCGCTGTCGCTTACGATCATCATCGTCATCGCCTTCTTCACGCTCGACGAGGCAGTATCGCGTTTCGGCGTGATCGCCCTCAGCGCGATCATCGTCACCCTGACCCAACCCGCAGCGCTCAACAGCCTCATGGCCCGATACGGCGCGCTGCGTGTGGCGGGGCGGCTGTTCGACCTTGCCCTGATCGCGATGGTGATCTGGTCGGGGGTCTGGTTCTTCCGGGTCAAGGAGCAGCTCTATAGCGGCTTCTACATGGGCACGCCCGAGAACATCCTTGCAGGAGCGCTGGGCATGATCGCGCTGGCGTTGCTGACGGTGCGCGCCTGGGGCTGGTCGCTGGTGGTGCTCGCGGGGCTGTTCGTGGCTTTCGGCTTTGCCGGGCGGGATTTGCCGGGAATCCTGCGTCACTTCGGCATGAGCCTCGAGGGCTTCATGCAGATCACATGGTATTCCTTCGATGGCGTCTTCGGGCGCGCCACCGGCCTGATCGCGGATCAGGTGCTGATCTTTCTCATCTTCGGCGCCCTGCTGGAGCGCACCGGCGCGGGCGCCAGCCTCATTCACATCGCCACCGCCCTCACGGCACGCATACGCGGTGGCTCGGCCCATGCCGCCATCGTGGCAAGCGGGGTGTTCGGAATGATGTCGGGCTCGGTCGCGGCCAATATCGCGGGCACCGGTGTCTTCACGATTCCGATGATCAAGAAGCAGGGTTTCTCGGCCAATTTCGCCGGTGCTGTAGAGACATCCGCCTCTTCGGGCGGACAGCTTACCCCGCCGATCATGGCTGCGGCCGTCTTCGTCATGGCCGATTTCGTGGGCATGCCGCTTGGCCTGGTGATCCTGGCCGCGGCGCTGCCGGCGCTGTTCAAGTATCTCGGTCTCTTCGCGCAGGTCTATGCCGAGGCGATCCGACTGGGAATCGCGCCGATGGACCCGGCCGACGTACCCCGCCTGACCCCGCGCGACTGGCTGAATTCGGCGCTGGTCTTCGTGCCGATCGTGGCCCTCGTGATCACCTTCATCGCCGGATTCAGCCCCGCCATGGCCGGCCTTGTGGGCGTGCTGACCGCGCTGGTCATGGGCATCCTGCTCAACCCGGATTTCCGGCGCGACCCCTTCCGCATCGTTCAGGCCCTGATCACCGGGGGCATTTCCTCGGCCCAGATCATGCTTGCGGTGGCGATGATCGGAGTGATCCTGGGTGTGATCAACGAAACGGGCGTCGCCATCCGCTTTGCCTCGGCGGTTTCGGCGCTCGGACAGGACTCGCTCTTCCTTGCTCTGGTGCTGGCCATGTGCGGCGCCCTGGTTCTGGGCATGGGGCTGCCGACGCTGCCCGCCTATCTGATCATCGCGATCATGATCGTGCCCGCGCTGGTGCGCTCCGGCGTCGAGCCTCTGGCGGCCCATATGTTCGTCCTCTATTTCGCGGTCTATTCCTCGATCATGCCGCCCATCGCCTATGGCTGCTATGTGGCCGCCCCCATCGCCGGAGGGCATCCGCTGGCGACCGCGGTGATCGCGTTGCGCATATCGGTTGTGGGGCTGCTCGTTCCTTATGTCTTCGTGTTCTCGCCTTCGCTCCTGCTGATCGTGGACAGTTTCGACTGGATGGAACTGGCGGGCACGGTGCTGCGGATGCTGGCGATGATCTGGATGTTCGGCAGCGGCTTTGGCGGGGCGGACCCCCGGCTTGGGCCGTTGCGCTGGCCGCAGCGCCTGCTGCGCATGGCGATAGGTCTGGCTGCCGTGATGCCGGACCCGGTTTTCTGGCTGCCCGCCGTGGTGGCCTCCGTGGCGGTGGGGCTGTTCTGGCCGCGCCCCGCCACACAGGGCGTGCCGACAATGATCCACAACAGGGAGAAGTGACATGAAACATCTGATGCACAGGGCAGGAGCAGCCCTTGGGGCGGCAGTGCTGGCAAGCACCCTCGCCGTGAGCGGGGCAAAGGCGAGCGACCTCTACAGGCTGACCTCGGTCGCGGCCCTCTCGCCCTATATCGTGAACACGGCCATCGCGACTGTGGTGAACCGGAATGTGCCCGGGATCGAGCTGCAGGTGAACGCCACCGGTGCCGCCACACGGCACATGCTTGACGCGGCACTGGGGCGGAACGATTTCTTTTTCGGTTCGGCCACGATCAACTGGATGATGCTGAACGACATCGGCCCCTTTGCCGAGGTGCCCAATTCGGGCGATCTGGAAGAGAACCTCGGGATGATTTTCACCTACGAGATCGGCCCGTACCACTACACAGTGCGCGCCGACAGCGACATCCAGACCCTGCACGACCTCCGCGGCAAGCGTGTCTTCGTTGGCCCGCCGGGCGGCGCCGCCACCCTGCCCGTGCTGACCGCGATCGAGGCGATCACCGGGTTGACGCGCGAAGACATGGATGTAGCCACCTTTGGTGTCGATGCTGCCGTGCAGGCGTTTCAGGATGATCGGCTTGATCTGATCGTCCTGTCCGCTAACGTGCCGAATCCCTCGGTCCAGCAATTCGCGATGACCAAGCGGATCCGCTTTCTCGACATCGAGACCGACAAGGTCCCCTACAATCCCGAGCGCGGATCGACGCGAACCACAATCGCGCCTGACGCCTACGGCCCCAACCAGGTGAACACGGATCCGGTCCGGACCCATGGCGCGCTGGTGAACTTCTCGGCCGGCATGCATGTCCCCGAAGAGGTGGTCTACCAGGTGACAAGGGCGATCTGGGAAAACCTTGACGCAATCCACGAGACCGCGCCCTGGCTTCCCGGCACCGTGACGCAGGAGGCGGCCCTGTCGCTGGTCACCGGTCGCCTGCACCCCGGGGCAGAGCGCTATTACCGCGAAATGGGCTGGGAAATCCCCGACCCGATGCCGATCCCGCGCGCCAACTGACACCCGGCAACAACGACGTCGCGGGGCGGCGGGCGTGCGGGGGCCCC
>JAFIEC010000020.1 GCA_020832725.1 Paracoccaceae bacterium
GAGCCGCCCGAGGCCGCACAAGCCCCGAAGGCCGGGCCTGCCGAGCCCGCCCCCGAGGCCGCCCCCGAGGCCGCCGCAGAGCCCGCCGAGCCCGGGCCCGTGTCGCCAGACACCGCCACCGAGGACCCCGCCCCCCGCGACCCGGCCATCGCCGAGACGCTGGGCACCGCCGAGATACCCGCCTTCCTGCGCAAGGTGCGCCCCTCCGAACGCGTCCTGCGCAGTCTCGATGTCGCCGAGAAGGAGAAGGTGACCCTGCTCTACCAGCGACTCGAGGCCTTGCGCGACCGGATGCGGCAAGACGTTGGCCCGCTGCGCTGAGACGGTGCGGCAGCGCCAGAGCCCGGCGGGGAGATTGGCACTTGCACCGCCCCGACCGACCGCACTATATGGGCCGCGTCGGGCCATGGCGCAGTCTGGTAGCGCGTTCGTCTGGGGGACGAAAGGTCGTGAGTTCGAATCTCGCTGGCCCGACCAATCCGCGCTCCGCACCTTGAACCACTTCAGCGGGGCCCTGCCATGACCATATCCGGCGTCCTTCCCGATCATGCGATCGAGGCGCTGCTGACGGCGGGCCATCTGTCGGCGCCCATCCCCCTTGTTGCCGACCAGATCCAGCCCGCCAGCCTCGATCTGCGGCTGGGCGCGCGGGCGTGGCGGGTGCGGGCGTCGTTTCTGGCGGGGCGCGATGCGCCTGTCGCCTCGCGCCTGCCGGAATTCGAGATGCATGCGATCGACCTGTCGGCAGGCGCCGTGCTGGAAAAGGGCTGCGTCTATCTGGTGGAGCTGATCGAGCGGCTGGACCTTCCGGGCGACATCTCGGCGGTGGTGAATGCCAAGTCCTCCACCGGCAGGCTGGACCTGCTGACCCGGCTGATCGTCGATGGCAGCCCCGAATTCGACCGGGTGCCCGCAGGCTATGCGGGCCCGCTCTACGCCGAGATCTGCCCGCGCTCGTTTTCGGTGCTGGCGCGGGCGGGCCAGCGCCTCAACCAGATCCGCTTTCGGCGCGGCGAGGCACGGCTTGACGACGCCGCCCTCAGGGCCCTGCACGACAAGGTGGGGCTTGTTTCCGGCACGGCGCATATCGACGGGGGCCTTGGCTTTTCGGTCGATCTGCGGCCCCGCTCGGGGCGGCTGGTGGGCTGGCGGGCCAAACCCCATGCCGGGCTGATCGACCTCGACCGGATCGGGGCCTACGCCCCCCGCGATTTCTGGGAGCCGCTGGAGACCGATCGCGGGCGGATCATCCTCGATCCGGGGGCCTTCTACATTCTGGTCAGCCGCGAAGCCGTCCACATCCCCCCCGATTGCGCCGCCGAGATGGCCCCCTACCTGGCGCTGGTGGGCGAGTTCCGGGTGCATTACGCGGGTTTCTTCGATCCCGGCTTCGGCCATGCCGGGGCCGGAGGGGCAGGTGCGCGCGGCGTGCTGGAGGTGCGGTGCCACGAGGCGCCTTTCGTGCTGGAACACGGGCAGATCGTGGGGCGGCTGGTCTATGAACGGATGAGCGCTGTGCCCCGGCACCTTTACGGGGCGGGACTTGGCTCCAATTATCAGGGACAGGGGCTCAAGCTGTCCAAGCATTTCCGTGAGGATGGGTCTGAATAGTTCTTATATGAACGTGTTGTTCGCAATGTGACGCCGTGTTATTCTTGCCCGAGTCATGCCCCGGGCCTTGGGCCAACAGGAGGATCCGATGAACCAGAAGCAATACATCGTCGTGAATCAGACCCGCGATCGGGAGCCGACGGAATACGAGAACCTGCTGGCCGACGCGCTGGAGCAGGTATTCGCCCGTGGTGCCACCGAGCTTGGCGAAGTCGTGGCCGGTCTCAACGAGATCGAGGCCCCTTCCCCGAATGGCCAGCCATGGACCGACGAATTGCTGAAGACGGAGCTTGCCCGGCTTGGCGCCTGAGCCCCCCCAGCCCGCACCATTGCGAGGAGGATGACATGCCCGATACCACCCAGCCCATGATCGACGTCACCGACGAGGCCGTCGAAGCCCGCCTCAAGATCGGCCTGCGCAACCAGTGGTGGCCGATCTGCCCGTCCGGCTTTGTCAAGGAAAAGCCGGTATCGCTGTTTCGCTGCGGCCATCGCATGGTGCTGTGGCGCAAGCCCGACGGCACGGTCAAGGCGCTTGACGATTTCTGCCCCCATCGCGGCGCGCCGCTGTCGCGCGGGATCGTGCTGGGCGACCGTATCTCCTGCGGCTATCACGGCGTGCAGGTCGACGAGAACGGTGTCGCCGTCTCTGTCCCCGGCTCACCGGGCTGCAAGCTCGAGGGGATGCGCGCCACCCGCACCTTTCCCATCATCGAGCGGTTCGGCGCGATTTTCGCCTATGTCTCGGACGATGCCAACCCGAACCCCGAGCCCGAGCCGTTTCGCGCGCCCGAGCAGCTGGAGGACGCGGAGTTCAGCTCCTTCCTGAACTACACCGAGTGGCAGACCGACTATCGCTTTGTCTATGACAACGTCATGGACCCGATGCACGGCACCTTCCTGCACAAGCAGTCGCATTCGATGTCCTTTGGCGAGACCAAGGCGAAATTCGTGGTCAATGACACCGAGAACGGCTTTCTCTTCGAGAAGGACGGCCAGCGCGGCGTGAACTTCGACTTCTCGGAATGGGGCGAGACGGGCATCCACTGGCTGCGGCTGGAGATCCCCTACCCCAAGACGGGCGGGCCGGGGGGCAACTTCCACATCGTGGGGATGTATTCGCCCATCAACGACCGCATGGCCGCGATCTTTCACTGGCGCTGCCGCAAGGTCTCGGGCTGGCAGCGCGACGCGTGGCGGTTCCTCTTCAAGAACCGGCTGGAGGCACGGCACCACCATGTGCTGGAGCAGGACCGCGTGATGCTGGAGGATTTCCACACCGACCCGCGCGGGCGCGAGGTGCTCTATCAGCACGATCTCGGGCTGGTGCGGCTGCGGCGCCGACTGGCCAATCTGGCGCGTGAGCAGCTGGAGAACGAGGCCGCGGCGCAGGCCTGATCCGGCGCGCGGGCGCCAGCCCGCACCGCCCCGGCCGCAAGCCCGATGCGGGGCCGCATATCGGCCCCGCAGGCGTTTCCGTGAGCCGTACGCCCCGGTTGTGCGCGGCCCGGACCGCGCCCCTCTCAGCAACACGGCCCCTCCGGGCCCCCCAGACGGAGCAGCAGATGCCCGACGCATCGACGACCACCCAGACATTGCAACTGCGGGTCGCCCGCATGGAATGGGCCGCGACCGACATCCTCGAGGTGGAGTTCCGCGCCACCGAGGGTGGCCCCCTGCCCGGCTATACGCCCGGCGCGCATATCGACCTTGCCCTGCCCAACGGGCTGATGCGCAGCTATTCGATCAAGGGCGCGCCCGAGGTCGCCGACCGCTATGTCGTCGGCGTGGGGCTGGATGCCGCCAGCCGGGGCGGCTCTTCGTATGTGCACCGCACGCTGCGGGTGGGCGACGTGCTGCCGGTGACCGCGCCCAGCAACCACTTTCCGCTGGTCGAGGATGCGCCGCAAACGGTGCTGATCGCCGGCGGCATCGGGGTGACGCCGCTGGTCTGCATGGCCCGCCGCCTGTCGGAGAAGGGCGCGCCCTGCATCTTTCACTATGCCGTGCGCTCGGCCGACCGCGCCGCGTTTCTGGAAGAGCTGGAGGGCCTCGACATCGATCTGCGCCTGCATGTGGATGCCGAGGCGGGCGGCCCTCTGGACGTGACGGCGGCGCTGGCCGGTCATCCCGAAGGCACCCATGCCTATTGCTGCGGGCCTGCGGGCATGATGCAGGCCTTCGAGGCCGCCACGACGGGCTGGCCCGAGGACAATGTGCATGTGGAATATTTCTCGCCCAAGGTGCAGGAAACCACCGATGCCGATGCCGATGGGCCCTTCGAGGTGGAATGCCGCCGCTCGGGCAAGGTGGTGCAGGTGGCCGAGGGACAGCCCGTCTCGGCGGCCCTGATCGCGGCCGGAATCGCGGTGGAAACCTCCTGCGAGGACGGCATCTGCGGCACCTGCGAGACCCGGGTTCTGGAAGGCACGCCCGACCACCGCGACTCGGTCCTGACCCGGAAGGAGCGCGAGGCGAACCGCACGATGATGGTCTGCGTCTCGCGGTGCAAGGGGGGGCGGCTGGTCCTCGATCTCTGAGCGCGATGCCAAGCGCAGTGTTGACAGGGAGCACAGGAGTCGGCAATCTCAGAAACGAACATAAGCTTCAATATTGAACATTTGCGCCACAGGGCCGCAGACAGGGGGGCAACATGGGCCTCGAATTTCGACAGGTCACCAAGCAGTTCGTCAGCCAGGCATCGGTCGATCCGCTGACGGCAGTGCGCGACATCACCTTCAAGGTCGAAGAGGGCGAGTTCGTGTCGGTCGTGGGCCCTTCGGGCTGCGGAAAGTCCACCATCCTCAGCATGACAGCGGGCCTGTACGCCCCCACCGAAGGCGAGGTTCTGGTCTCCGGAGAGCCGGTGCGCGGGCCCAATTCCCATGTCGGCTTCATGCTGCAGAAGGATCTGCTGCTGCCCTGGCGGACCATCATCAAGAACGTGGAATTCGGCCTTGAATCCCGCGGCGTGGCACGGGCCACGCGGCGCGAGCGGGCCTTGTCGGAGCTGGCACGCTGTCAGCTGGACGGGTTCGACAACCATTATCCCTATCAGCTTTCCGGGGGCATGCGGCAGCGCGCGGCGCTGGCACGCACGCTGGCCATCGACCCCGACATCATCCTGCTGGACGAGCCGTTCTCGGCACTGGATGCCCAGACCAAGCTGCTGCTGCAGAACAGCTTTGCCGAAACGATCGCCCAGGCGAAGATCACCACCCTGCTGATCACCCATGACCTGTCCGAGGCTGTGCTGATGTCGGACCGGGTGATCGTGCTGTCCGAACGGCCCGGCACGATCCTCGAGACGATCGATGTCGAGCTGCCCGACCGCGCCCATCCGCTGGCGCGTCGGCAGATGCCCCAGGTCTACGAATATGCCGCGCGCATCTTCGATCTGCTCAAGCTGGACGAGCGCGCTGCGTGAGCCGGGAACACATCATTACAACGGAGAGGATACCATGAAACACACCATGCTCGGAGCGGTTGCCGCCGTCGTGCTGGCACTGGGCGGGGCCGCTGCCGCGGCTCAGGAACGGGTCACCTACCTGTTCCCCGCCCCCGATTTCCTGCCTGCCTTCGCGCCCTTCCAGATCGCGAAGCACCTTGGCTATTTCGAGGAGGCGGGCCTCGATGTCGAGTTCCGCGTGGGCCAGGGCGGTGCCGACGTGGCCACCCAGGTGGCCGTGGGAAATGCCGATCTGGGCGGCGGCATCGGCGACACCCCGATCGTGGTGCGCGCCAACGGCCTGCCGATCCGGGGCGTGGCATTGCTTGGCGGGCGCGGTCTGACCCAGATCGCATGGCGTACCGACCGCGGCATCGAGAGCCTTTCCGACCTGCGTGGCAAGACCATCGGGGTGCTCGCCTTCCAGGATACCACCTATTACAACCTGCTGGGCGTGCTGGCCTCCGAAGGGCTGCGCCGGGCGGATGTGAGCGCTCAGGCAGTGGGCGCGGGCGGGATCATCCAGCTGATGATCTCGGGCGATCTAGACGCGATCTCGGGCGTGCCCGAATGGATCGACGCAATTCAGCAGGCCGGGGTGGAGATCGACCAGGTGCCCGTGGACAGCGTCTTTCCCGCCATGGCCCAGGCGATCCTCGCCTCTGACCGCACCATCGCCGAGCGGCCCGAGGTTGTGCAGGGCTTTGTGAACGCGGTGCTGCGCGCGATCCGCGACATCAAGGAAGACCCGGCAGCCATGGCGCAGGTCTACACCGAGGCCGTGCCGCGCCATCAGGGCACCGAAGAGACGATCGAGCGCATCATGCGCGCCTATGTCGAGAACGTCTATGCCGAGGCCGCGGAACACCCGCTGGGCACCTTTGACCCCGCGCGTCTGGCCGAGGTGCAGGCCTTCTATCTCGACCGCGAGATCGTGCGCGTGGCGGTTCCTGTGGACGAGTTGTTCACCAACCAGTTCGTCGAGTAACCGGCTGAACCGATCCCGCGTCCGGGGCGTGCCCGGGCGCGGATCCTTGCTACCGCGATACGGCGTGACGGTCCTGTCCGCATGCCACCTGAACGAGGCGTGATGCATGTCGATCCTGCGCAGACATACCTGGGTGATGTCCCTTGTGGTTCTTGGGGCGGTCATCGCCATCTGGGAATACCTTCCCCCCGCGATGGGTGTGCCGCGCTTCATCATCCCCACCTTCAGCCAGACCCTGGACGAACTGCTCCGGATGTATCGTCAGGAGGACCTGGTGAAGAACACATGGTCCACCGCGCTCTATACCACGCTGGGTTTCGCCATCGGCTCGGCGCTGGGGGCCGCGCTGGGCTATCTGCTGGGGCTGTCCGCCTTCTGGGAGCGGGTGCTTTCGCCCTACATCCTTGCGTTGCAGATCGCGCCCAAGGTCGCCTTTGCGCCCCTCTTCATCATGTGGTTCGGCTTCAACGACATGCCCAAGCTTCTGGTGACGGTGCTGATCGTGTTCTTTCCGGTGCTGGTCAACGTGCTTCAGGCGATGAAGACGGTTGACCGCGACATGATCAACCTCGCCCGCGCCTACAATCTCAACCGCATCCAGATCTTCCTCAAGGTGGAATTCCCCTCCACGCTGCCATCGCTCATGGCCGGGCTGCGCATCGCCTCGACACTGGCGGTGATCGGGGTGACGGTAGGCGAACTGGTGGGCGGCAACGTGGGGCTGGGCTTTCTCATCTCCTTTGGCAGCGGCCAGGCCAATGCCGCAATGGTGTTCAACGCCATCATCCTTCTGACGCTTGTGGGGATCGTTCTGTATTCGGCCGTCGTATGGGCCGAGGAGCGGCTTCTTCACTACATCCCCAAGGCGCAAGGCTGAGGGGAACACGAACCCGGCCCACACCGGGCCGCATCCAGGACGCGGCTCATTCCCGGGCCGGAACGAAGACGCGGCTCACTCCCGGGCCGACCAAAACGGAGGACATCATGTCTGCAGCACCGATGAAGTTCCCCTCGATCGAGCCCGAGGACGTGGCTATCCCCGAGGGCAAGACCCTCGAGAGCTGGATCGAAAGCCGTGTCGCGCGCCATTCCACGCGCACGCTCGACTGGGACGCGCTGAAGTTCCAGGCGGATTTCGACCCCAAGTATCGCCGCGCGCAGATGCGCTATATCGGCACCGGCGCCACGGGCGTGGATGACGACGAGAAGGTGATCCCGGCCGAGCATTTCTCCTTTTCCACGATGGTGCTGCCCGCCGGATGCGAGGGGCCGCTGCATATCCACCGCGACGCCGAGGAGGTGTTCTTCATCCTCAAGGGCCAGAGGATCCGCATCTTCGTGGAGCATCAGGGCGAGGTCGTGGAGACCGTGCTGGGCGAGCGTGATGTGATCTCGGTGCCTCCCGGCATCTATCGCGGGCTGCGCAACGAGGGGATCGAGGAGGCGCTGATGTGCGTCATGATCGGCAACCCCAAGCCGGTCACCCCCACCTATCCGCCCGATCACCCGGTCTCGAAGATCCCGCGCCCGGGCAAGGGTGCCAAGGCCGCAGGCTGATGTGTGAACAGGGGGCGGCGCAGCCAGCGCCGCCCGCCACAAGGGGAAGATGATGCTTCACGGACGGACCATTCTGATCACCGGGGCCGCGCGCGGGCTTGGCCTGGAAATCGCCAGGGCCTGCGCCGCGGCCGGGGCGCGGCTGATCCTGGCCGATATCGATGCCGAGGGGGCCCGAGCCGCAGCCGAAGGGCTGGTGGCGACGGGGGCCGAGGCCCGCGCCCTGCCCGTCGATCTGGGAGAGCCTGCGCAGATCGAGGCCCTGGCCGCCGACATCGCCGCGACCGAGGGCCGGCTTGACGGTCTGGTGAACAATGGTGCCATCGCCACGGGCATCGGCGGCATCGGCTTCGAGGCGGTGGAGATCGACACCTTCGACCGGGTGATGCGTGTGAATGTGCGCGGCACCTGGCTGATGACACGGGCAGTGGCGGGGCTGTTGCGGGCCTCGGGCACGGGGCGGGTGGTGAACATCGCCTCCGACACGGCCTTGTGGGGCGCGCCGCGGCTGATCTCCTATGTCGCCTCCAAGGGCGCGGTGATCTCGATGACCCGCAGCCTTGCGCGCGAGATGGGCCCCGACCGGATCGGCGGCACCGCCGTGGCACCGGGCATCCTGACCACCCAGAGCACGGAATACGTCCCCGAGGAGCGTCATCGCCTCTATGGCGACGGCCGCGCCGTGCCCGGCCCCCAGGCCCCCGAAGAGGTCACCGGCACGATCGTCTTTCTGCTGACGCCCGCCGCCCTCACCCTCACCGGACAGGTCATGCCGGTGAACAACGGCTTCGTCTTCAACTGAGGTCATGATGAACCCTGCCCCGCCCCTTCCCGGCTTTACCTGGCGCGAGCGTCCGGGCACCCCCGGCGCGCCTGTGCTGGTGTGCCTGCACGGGATCGGCTCGGATGCGGGGGGCTTTGCAGCACTGGTGCCCCACCTGCCCGCCGAGTGGCGTGTCCTCGCCTGGGATGCGCCGGGCTATGGCGGCTCGGACCGGCTTGCGCCGGAATGGCCCGTGGCCGCCGATTACGCCACGGCACTCGCGCGCTTTCTGGATGCCGCCGGGGTGGAGCGGGCCATGGTCATCGGCCATTCGCTGGGCACGCTGATGGGCGCGGCCTTTGCCCGGGCGCATCCCGACCGGGTGGAGCGGCTGATCCTCGCCGCCTGCGCCCAGGGACAGCGCGCGGCCCCCGGCGGCAAGCAGCCCGACAAGGCGGCGGCCCGCCTCGACGATCTGGCGCGCCTTGGCCCGCGCGCCTTTGCCGAGGCCCGCGCGCCGCGCCTGCTTCACCGGCCCGACGCCGACCCGGCCGTGACCGGCCGGCTGACCGACACCATGGCCGCGATCGACCCGGCAGGCTATGGCCAGGCGGTGCGGATGCTGGCCTCCGGCGATCTGGCCGCCGATTGCGCGGCGCTGTCGGTGCCCACCTGGGTGATGGTCGGCGCGCAGGACATCATCACCCCCGTTGCGCAAAGCAGGCAGGCCCATCAGGCCCTGCCCGCGCCATGGCGGCGCGGCCTGACGGTTCTGCCGGGGCTGGGCCATGCCCTGTTGCAGGAGGGGCCGGAGGCCTGCGCCGAACTTGTTGCCGCGATAGCCAGGGAGAGCTTCCGTGCCGCATGACACCCTCACCGCGCCCGACCGCGAGGAGACGGCCTATGTCGTACCCCCTGTCCAGCGGGCGTTTCGCCTCCTGCGCTATATCGCCGACGGCAACCGCTGCCAGAACATCTCGGTGGCGGCCAAGGAGACGGGCCTCAACCGCACCACCCTGATCCGGCTGCTCAACACCCTTGTGCTGGAGCGGATGATCGAAAAGCGCATCGACGGGTCGGGCTATTTCCTGTCCTTCGGGCTGATGGGGCTGGCGGCCGAGGCGATGTTCTCGCGCGATGTCGTGCAGAACGCCCGTCCGGTGCTGGAGCGGCTGGCCACAGAGCTGGAATTGTCGGCGCATCTGGCGGTGCTGGATGGCCGCGAGATCGTCTATCTGGGCCGGGCCACGCCGAATGCGCATCTGGTCTCCAACGTCCGGGTGGGCACACGGCTGCCCAGCCATGCCACCTCCATCGGCCGCATCATCCTGGCCCACCTGCCCACCGAGGACGTGCGCGCGATCTTCGGCCAGGAGCCGCTGGCCGCCTATTCCGAGCAGACGGCCACCAGCGTCGATGCGCTGCTTGTCCAGATCGGGCAGGACCGGGTCCGCGGCCTTGCCTGGAGCCGATCGAACTACGAAGCCGGGCTTGGCTCGGGGGCGGCTGCGGTGTTCGACCATAGCGGGGCGCCGGTCGCTGGCATCAACGTCACGGGCCACGAAACACATTTCGCCGTCGATACGGCCCGCCGCCAGCAGATCGCATCCGCGCTTCTGGCGGCGGCCGACGACATCTCGCGCAGTCTGGGCCATTCCGGGCCCCGGCAGCGCCCCACGGCAGAGGAGTGACCACGATGAGCGACAAGACCAGAGTAGGCCATCTGCGCGGCGTCGTCATGCGCGCACCGGGCATCACCGCCACGCGCAATTTCTATATCGACAACTGGGGCCTCAGCCTCGCCCATGAGGATGACAGCGGCGTCTGGCTGCGCGGCACCGGCGAGGAGGCCTTTCTCTACGGGCTCAAGGAAGGGCCCGTCTACGGCATCGAATATGTGCATTTTGGCATGCCCGACCGCGCCTCCATGCAGGCGCTCCACGATCAGGTGCTGGCCGAGGGGGCAGAGGTGCTCGGCCCGCCCGCGCCCTTCGACGATTTCGCAGGGGGCTGGGGCTTCGAGATGCTCGACCCCGACGCCCGGCGGCTGCGCTTTCGCACCGAGGGGCTGGAGCAGCCCGTCCGCGAGGATTGGGCACGCCCGCGCAAGGTCAGCCATGTGGTCCTGAACACCGCCGACATGGACGGGGTCGAGGCCTGGTACGAACGTGTGCTGGGCTTTCGCGTCTCCGATTACAGCGCTGACCAGATGGTGTTCCTGCGCTGCGCCTCGGATCACCATTCCATCGCGCTGGTGCGGGCGCATTATCCTTCGGTCAACCACGTCGCCTTCGAGTTGCCCTCCATCGACGAATTCATGCGATCGATCGGCCGGATGAAACAGAAGGGCATGACCCCGACATGGGGGCCGGGACGGCACGGGCCGGGCAACAACCCGTTCGCCTATTTCGTCTCGCCCTCGGGATTCGTCATCGAATTCACATCCGAGCTGCAGCAGATCGACGAGCACACCCACGAGGTGCAGGTCTGGCCCCGCGACGACCCCGAGAAGATGGACAAGTGGATGACCGCAGGTGCCCCCACGACCGCGCAGCGCGCGGTGATGCAGGGCCGCCCCGATCCGGGCTGGCCGGAATTGTCGCGCCGTAACGAGGTCGCCTGATGGATCTGGGTCTTTCCGGCAAGGTGGCGGTGGTCACCGGTGGCACCTCCGGCATCGGGCTGGCCACGGTGGAGCTTTTGCTCCAGGCCGGCGCGCGTGTCGCCTTCTGCGCCCGTACCGCCCCCGCCGTCGCCGAGGTGGAGGCCCGTCTGGGCAATGCCCATGGGGCCGACCGGGTGATGGGGCGGGCCTTCTCGGTACTGGAGGCGGTTTCGGTGGCGGATTTCGCCGCCGAGGTCGCGGCGCGCTTCGGCACCTGCGACCTGCTTGTGAACAATGCAGGCCAGGGCCGCGTCTCCACCTTTGCCGATACCAGTGATGACGACTGGCGCACGGAATACGAGCTGAAGCTCTTCTCCCAGATCCACCCGGTGCGCGCCTTCCAGCCCATGCTGGCACGCGCGCGCGGGGCGATCGTCGCGGTCAACTCGCTGCTTGCCTATCAGCCCGAATCGCACATGGTCTGCACGTCTTCGGCGCGGGCAGGGGTGCAAAGCCTCGTGAAATCGCTTTCGGTGGAGCTTGCCCCCGAAATCAGGGTGAACTCCATCCTTCTCGGGCTGGTGGATTCGGGCCAGTGGAAGCGCAGGTTCGAAGCGCGCGAGGACCCCTCGCAAAGCCGCGAGGAATGGTACGGCGCGCTGGCCGCGCGCAAGGGCATTCCGCTTGGTCGCCTGGGCCAGCCCCACGAGGCCGCTGCGGCCATCCTCTTTCTCGGTTCTCCCGCCGCCTCCTATGTGACCGGCGCGCAGATCGAGGTTTCCGGCGGCCTTTCCCGCCACATCTGACAGGATAAAGACATGAAACACGACACCCTGTCCCGCACGCGCAGCGTCGGCGATTTCATCGCCGAATATCTGGCCGACATCGGTGTGGAGGTGATCTTCGGGGTCATCTCGATCCACAACATGCCCATTCTCGATGCCATTGCCCGTCAGGGGCGCATCCGCTTCGTCCCCGCACGGGGCGAGGCCGGGGCAATGAACATGGCCGATGCCTGGGCGCGGGTCGCGGGGCGCATGGGGGTTGTGATCACCTCCACCGGCACGGCGGCGGGCAATGCCGCGGGCGCCCAGGTCGAGGCGCTGACGGCGGGCACACCGCTTCTGCACATCACCAGCCAGGTGGACACCCCCTTCATGGACCGCGACCGCGCGCCCATCCACGATGTGCCCAAGCAGCCCGAGATGCTGCGCGGCGTCTCCAAGCAGGTGGTGCGGATGTGGGATGCCAACGGCGCGGTCGGTGCGCTGACAGCCGCTGTCAGTGCGGCCATCTCGGCGCCCAGCGGGCCGGTCAGCCTCGAGATTCCGGTGGATGTGCAGCGCACGCCCCTGCCCGTCTGGCCGACGATCCTGCCGCCCGTGGCGCAGAACCCCCGCGCATCGGATGCCGCCATCGCCGCGCTTGCCGAACGCATCAGCGCCGCGCGCAGGCCCATCCTGTGGCTGGGCGGAGGTGCGCGCGGTGCCGTGACCGAGGCCAGCGAGCTTGTGCGCCGGGGCTGTGCGGTGGTCACTTCCACCAACGGCCGGGCGGTCGTGTCCGAAGACGAGAAGGCCAGCCTGGGCGCTTTCAACATGACCCCGGAGGCACAGGAGATCTATGCCTCCTGCGATCTGATGGTCATTGTCGGCTCGCGCCTTCGGGGCAATGAGACTCTCAACAATTCCATGGCCTTGCCGCCTCTTGTTCAGGTCGATGCCGACGCGTCCCAGGGCGGTCGCAACTATCCGGTGGACATGTTCGTGCATGGCGAGGCCGCCGATACGCTGGCACGGGTGCTGGCGCTGCTGCCCGACAGGCTGGACACCGACCCCGACCTCGCCTTTGACGTGGCCTCGGCCCGGGCACAGGCCGAAGGGGCGATGCTGGCCCA
>JAFIEC010000027.1 GCA_020832725.1 Paracoccaceae bacterium
GGGGCCAACCCGCTCGACCCGGTGGAATGGCGGCAGGTGGACGAGGCCTTTGCGCCCCAGATGGCACTGCGCGACCGGCTGATCGGCGAGCGGCCAGACGATGTGCTGCGGCTGCTGCCTGGGGCCGGGGACGCGGCGGGCGAGTTGCTCGACCTTGTGCTGTCCCGTCTGCGCGGCGATACCCGCTATGTGCCGCGGCCGGGCATCCTGCGGCGCCCCGACGGGGTGGAGGTGCCACTCGACCGCGATCGCCCCCTCGCCACGCTGGGACGGCTGCTACAGGCCGATCTGTGCCTGATGCAGCAAGAGGAACCGGGGACGGAATACAGGCTGACCGGGGCGGTTCTGTGCTTTCCTGCGGGCTGGTCGCTGTCGGAGAAGATCGGCATGCCCATGACCCGGATGCACGGGCCGGTGCCCGCCTTTGACGCGGGGATCACCCGACGGGTGCACCGGCTGTTCGAGGCCCTGCGCCCCGACCGCCCCCTGTGGCGCATGAACGTCATCCTGCGGGACGACCCGGCGCTGTTCGTTCCCCTGACCGAGGCCGAGGCAGCAGCGCAGCGCGGCTTCTGGCGGGGGCGGGCGCATCTGCGATCCGAGCGGCAATGCCTGTTGCGGCTGCCCCGGACGGGAGCGATCGTCTTTTCGATCCACACCTATGTCGTGCCGGTGGCGGCGCTGCCCGCCGATGCGGTGGCGGCCCTGCACGCCTCTCGGGATGCAAAGGGCCACTGAACGGACGCTCAGGAGATGGTCTGGCCCGGGCTTCCCAGCAGCCGGGGGAATTCCACCTTCGGACAACGGTCCTGCACCACGGCGATTCCCCGGGCGCGGGCGCGGGCGGCGGCCTCCTCGTGGCGGATGCCCACCTGCATCCAGATCGTGCGCAGGGCGGGCAGATGCGCCAGCGCCGCATCAACCACCGGCGGCACATCGGGTGGGCGTCGGAATATGTCCACCGTATCGACGGGCACATCCGCCGGCACCGCCTCCAGCCCTGCAAGGACATCCTCTCCGAAAAGGCGCTGCCCGACCAGATTGGGGTTGACCGGGATCACCCGGATGCCCCTTCGGTGCAGATCGGCGGCGACGAAATGGGCGGGACGTTCCGGATCATCAGAGACGCCCACCACCGCCACGCAGCGCATCCCGCTCAGGATGCGGGTGAGGGTTGCGTCGTCGGGCTCGGCGGGCGGGAACGTTTCTGTCATGGGGGCAGCATAGGGCCGGGCGGGGAAAGGTTCCAGAGGGATGGATCACCCGGAAGGCCACCCTGCGGAACGAAAAAGGCGCCCCCTGCGGGAGCCAAAAAAAGCGCCCCCTGCGGGAGCAGTGGGCGCCAAGTTGTTGGAACGAGGGACAGTGAAGGGAAACGCGATGTTCCGGATCGCGCTCACGTTAGTGATGTAGATATGCACCAACGCAGAAAAAGAGGGTGTAATATACTTGTGAACGCGCCGTTACTCTGAAGGGCCCGCCGCATGCAGCGCCACCGCAGCCGCGTTCGACACATTGAGCGAGCCGAACGGCCCGGCCGGCACGATGCGCGCCAGCACGTCGCATCGCTCGCGGGTGAGGGCGCGCAGCCCCGGCCCCTCGGCCCCCAGCACCAGCGCAAGCGGGCCATCGCGCAGCGGGGACAGCGCATCCTCCAGCGCGGTCTCGGCCTCTCCGGCAAGACCGACCAGCGCATAGCCCATCTCCTGCAGCGCGCTCATGGCGGTGGCGAGGTTCTGCACCCGCAGATAGGGCTGACGCTCCAGCGCGCCCGAAGCGGACTTGGCCAGCGCGCCCGTCTCGGGGGCCGCGTGGCGGGCGGGGGCGATGACGGCCCGGGCCCCGCACACCTCGGCCGCGCGCAGGATGGCACCCCCATTGTGCGGATCGGGCACCCGGTCGAGCAAGAGCACTCGGGGCGCACCGCCCCGGGGGGCACAGACTTCGGAAAGCGAGCCCCAATCCAGCGGATCGGCCTCCAGCGCGGCCCCCTGATGCACCGAGCCGGGATCCAGCGGGGCGGGAAAGGCACGCGGATCGGCGATCTCGGGCTCCATGCCCGATGCGGCAACCGCCGCCTCGAGCCGCTGTGCGGCGTTGCGCGTCAGCACCAGCCGGTGACGGGTGCGGGCGGGGTTCGACAGCGCATCGCCCACCGCGTGAATGCCGAACAGCCAGACCCGCCCGCCACCCTCACGCAGGCCCCGCGCCCGGTCGCGGTCGCGGGCGATGGCCCAGGCGGGCTTTGCGGGGCGGGACTGGTCGGGCATGGGCTGCTCGGACTGTGGAAAAGGTGACGGGGATCAGAGACGATAGCAGGCTTGACGAGGCCAGAAGCGGGTTATAGGACCACCTCACGCGGGGCACCAGCCCCCGGGGGCGAGGTGCTGCAAGGTGCGGCAGCGGACTGTAACTCCGCCGGGGAGACCCACGCCTGGTTCGATTCCAGGGTCGCCCACCATCCCCCCTCACCACCGTCCATTTCCGCTCTTGGCGGGTCCCTTGGTCAGGGCATGACGATCTCGGTTCGCAGAAAGGTCGCGCTGTCGGTCTCGCCGTCGGTATAGGTGATGCGCAGTTCCACCTCCTCGATATGGCCGGGTGGAAAGCTGATGAAGGGCAGGCCGCGGATGGCGTTGGGCTGGTTGGTGCCGCGATAGCAGGGCTCTAGCGGCAGGGTGATGGCCTCCTTCGCCCCGTTGATCCGCATCTCCGCCCCCTCCAGCGCGCAGCGCCATGCGGCCAGATGGGTGAAATAGAACAGGTCCTGGCTCTCCTGCTTGCCGATGGCGACCCAATTGGCGCGGGTCATCTCGAGGATGGGCCGGACCTGGGCGGGTTCGGTCATGCCCTGGGCCATGGCGGGCGCGGCGGCCATGCTGGCCAGCAGGGCAAGGGGCAGGACATTGCGCAGGGAGCGCATGGCGGGGCGGGCAGGGAACATGGCGGCACCTCCGATTCAATGGCCCAGCATTGCCCGGACAGACGCGCCGGGCAAGCGTCGTGTGGGCACGCGCAAAGGAGAGTCATGTGGGTATGCGCAAAGAAGAGTCGTGTGGACACCCGCAGGCGCCATGTGGGCACGCGCGCGGCGGTGGCGCAGGCGCGCCCCTTGCGGTATCACGGCCCCTGACGGGCAGGCAGGGATCGGCGGCCATGGCGAGCAGACAGGCGGCAGCGGGGGCGCGGGGCGGCACGGCGCCGCAAATACCCAATGTTCTGGCGGTGGTGCAGGCCGGACGCCTGCAATTCGAGGCATTGGTCTTCGTGGCCTCGTTCCTGCGCGCGAACCCGGATCATGCGGGCCGGCTGTTTCTGGCCGAGCCGCAGCCCGGGCCGCTCTGGCCCTCCGATCCGCGGGTCAGGAATGCCGCCCTGCGCGCCGAGCTGGAAGAGATGGGCGCGACCTTCCTGCCCTTCGAGAGCCGCCATTTCGGCGCCGCCTATCCCAACGGCAACAAGATCGAGGCCCTGGCCGCGCTGCCGGAGGGAGAGCCCTTTGTCTTTTTCGACACCGATACGCTGCATCTGGACAGCCTCTCCCGGGTGCCCTTCGACTTCGACCGCCCAACGGCCTCCATTCGGCGGGAGGCTACCTGGCCCACGATCGAGCTTTATGGACCTGGATACAATGCGATCTGGGGGTCGCTTTATGCCCGTTTCGGCCTCGATTTCGAAAGCAGCCTCGACACGGCATGGCCCGATGAATACTGGCAGCGCTATCTCTACTTCAACGCTGGTTTCTTCTTCTATCGCTGCCCGAAGATATTCGGGGAACGCTTTCTGGAATATGCGCTTTCCATCCGCGACGATCCACCAGAAGAGCTGGTATGCCAGACCTTCGACCCCTGGCTGGATCAGGTGGCGCTGCCGCTTGTCATCCATGGGCTGGGCGGCGGCCGCAACACGCTGCCCGAAGGGTTGCTGGATGGCGAGGTCACCTGTCACTGGCGGGCGCTGCCGCTGCTCTATGCGCGCGAGAGCGATGCCGCCGTCGCAGTCCTGGAAGAGGTCACTGCCCCCAACCGAATCAAGAAATTGCTGAAGGATTACGAGCCGTTCAAGCGGATGGTCTATCAGGGAAAGGGGAAAAGGGTGCGCGCGATGTTCGACAGGGAGCATCTGCCGCGCCGCGAGGCGATGATCCGCAACCGCATCCGCAAGGAGGGGCTGTGGCTTCGCTGACGCACCGATCAGCGCCGGCGCTTGCGGGGGCCACCGGGCACGGGCGACAGGAACCCGGGCGGGCGGCGCGCCACCCAGGCGACGAAACGGGCGATCCGCGGATGGGTGCGCAGGGCCTCGATGGTGCAATAGGCCCGCGCCAGTTCCGTCTCGGTCAGCGTGGCATGGATCTCTCGGTGGCAGATGTGGTGCAGCAGGACCACCGGCCCGCCCTTGCCGCCGCGCAGGCGGGGCACGAGGTGGTGCAGGCTTTGCGGCACATCAGGCGGGATCGGCCGGTCGCACAGCGGGCAGGGCGGGGCCTCGCCGGCGTCTTCGCCGGCTGCCCCGTGCCGCGCGTCCTGCGCCGGATCTGCCCGTTTTGCTGCCATGCCCCGGGATTGAGCGCGCGTCGCGGCGCCGACAAGGCCCGGTCCGCGCCGGTGCGGGTTGGAGTGCGCGCCGACACGCGCTAGATTGACCGCCATGACCGCGACGGAGACGCCGATGTCCGCTGCCCATCCGAACGATCGCGAGGCTGCGCAGCCACCGGCGCGCCTCTCGTTTACCGAGCGCTATCGGCTTCAGAACTGGTTTCTGGGGATCATCGCCTTTGCGATCGTGCTGTTCCTGCTGGTGCAGGCGCGCTTCATCCTGATCTCGCTGGTGGTGGCGATCATCCTGTTCTCGCTGACGTCGGATGCGATCAACTCCATCGCCCGGCTGCGGATCGGCACCTTGCGGATCACCAACTGGCTGGCCAGCATCTTTGCCGTGGCGCTGATCGCCTCGGGGCTGCTGGCATTGGCGGGTGTGGTGCTGGCTCAGGTCAACACCGTGCTTTCCACCACACTTGCCTATACCGAACAGGCGCAGGTGGCGGTGGCCGATGCCTTCGGCTTTCTCGGCGAGGACGTGCGCGACTCGGTTCTCAGCACGATGCGCTCCATCGACATCTCGGCCTACCTGCGTGCGGGCGCGGGGCAGGCGGGCAGTTTCCTGCAGGCAACGGTGCTGGTGATCCTGTTCGTGGGCTTCCTCTTTGCCGAGCGGGTCTGGTTCGCCACCAAGATGACCAACCTGCTGGGCGACGAGGCACAGGCCGAAAAGGTGGGCCAGATCATCGGCTCGATCATCCGCCGGGTGAACTATTACCTGCTGGTCAAGACGCTGGTCAGCGCCGTGACCGGGTTGATGGTCTATGCGGCCATGCGCCTTTTCAAGCTGGAATTCGCCGAGGCGATGGGGATCATCACCTTCGTCTTCAACTACATTCCCAATGTCGGCTCCATCGTGGCCACGGTTCTGGTGGCGCTGGTCACCTATGTGCAATCGGGCGATCCGGGGCTGACCATGCTGGTCTTCTCCATCACCGGGCTGATCCAGTTCGTGAACGGCAACGTCATCGACCCGATGCTGATGGGCCATGCGCTCAGGCTTTCCTCCTTCGGGATCATCATAAGTCTGGCCTTCTGGGGGGCCGTCTGGGGGATTCCGGGCATGTTCCTGTCGGTGCCGATCATGGTGGCGATCATGATCGTGTGCAGCCATATCCCCTCGCTGCGGCCAGTGGCGATCCTGCTGTCCCGGGAGGGGCTGCCCGACACCGAAATCCGGCGCTTCACCATGAAGGACGCCATCGGAGACCGTGCCCGCAGCCCCGATCTGCCCCCCGCCACGCGCCGAAGCGCGGCAGAATAGCCCATGCCATGGTCCTTCACCCTGGGGCGTCTGTTCGGCTCGGAGGTCC
>JAFIEC010000434.1 GCA_020832725.1 Paracoccaceae bacterium
TCGCCTTTACGAGCGGCGAGGCCGGAATCTGGGAACCGATCTACGACCAGCGTCCGTCGGCGGCAGCGTGAACAGGAGCGTGATCATGAACAATGACAACCAGAACCCCGTTCTCGATAACACGCCGGCAGCGGATGGGGCCGAGCCGTTCGATCCCAATAACGTCGAGCACGTGCTGCAGGCAGCGTCCGATCACTGCTTCCCCGAGGATGATGAGGAAGCCGAGAAGGCTGCAAACACGCCGCCAAAATCCTCGCAAGGCATCATCGCGAGCTGGATCATTCACAATCGCCTCGCTGGTCCGCTCAAGCCGATCTTCGCCGGCAAGCCGCATTGCCTGCTGATCGAGGTCCCCGAACAGAGCTGGTGCGAGCCGCTTTGCAACGTCATCAAAGCGCGGATCCCCAATCGATCGATATTCAAGCGCTACGGGGATTTTACGATCACCCCCGATGATGGCCCGAGCCGGCGGCGTGATGCGTATATCCGCGACAAAGCGATCAGCTGTTTGTCGCGAGGCGATCCGCTCGTGATCAGCGTCAACAATGCGCACGCCAACATCCCCCAGGACGTTATGGGCATTGTCGACGAGCATGTCGTGCTCACACCGCTCAGGACCAACGAAATCATTGCGATCATTGAAGAAATGACCCGCAGCAGCATCCGCGAACCATCCGAGGATCTCGCGTCCGGCCTGACTTTTGATCAGATTTGCGGTGCGATCCGCATCGGCGATAACCCGACGTCGATGATCAATCGTCTCAAAGCGATGCGCCAGGTCTCAAGCAAAACCCGAGCGATCGCGGCACCCATGCTTGCCGATATGGCCGGCTATGGTGAGGCGAAGGAGTGGGGATTGCGCCTTGCCCGCGAAGTCGATCGGTATCGTGCCGGCGCGATCGGCCTCGATGATCTGCCTCGGGGTTTGCTGTTGTCAGGCCCGCCTGGCTGCGGCAAGACGCTCTATGCGCAATCGCTTGCCGCGACCTGCTCGGTGCCGATTATCGCGACATCAGTTGCCGATTGGCTGCAAGCCGGCGACGGTCACCTCGGCGATGTGCTGAATGCCGTCAAGAAAGTTTTTGACGATGCGCATCAAAAACCAAAGCCTGCAATTCTCTTTCTCGATGAATGCGACGCGTTCATTGACCCGACCAAAACACGGGACAGGTCGAACTGGTGGAACACGCTGCGCGCGGGCGTGCTCTCGGCCATCGACGGCGCATCGACCGAACCAGGTCTGATCGTGGTCGGCGCATGCAATTACCCTGATCAAGTCGATCCTGCGCTTCGTCGTTCCGGCCGGCTCGATCGGCATATCCGCATCCCGCTGCCCGATGCCGATGCACTCTCAAAAATCCTGAAGGCGGCGCTCGGCGTCGATTTGCCGGATCTCGATTACGAGCGATTGGGGCAGCTCAGCCTCGGATCGACGGGTGCTGATATCGCCCGATCCGTTCGCGAAATCCGTGCCCGGGCACGCGATCATGGTCGCCCTGTCAGCAAGGAAGATGTCGAAGCGGTGCTGGTGCCAGCCGATAGCCGACCGGCTTCGCTTGTGCAGCGGATCGCGATCCACGAATCGGCGCACGCGATCGTTGCGCATTGTCTGGGACGTCGTGTCCGATTGCTGAGCCTCTCCATGAAAGGCGACGCGATCGGCGGGTACGCGATGGCGACAAGACCGCACATGTACACGCGCAAAACGCTTCATGAGGAGGTGATGATCTGCTTTGCCGGGCGGGCTGCCGAGATCGCGTTTGGTCTCGAAGCGTCAAGCGGAGCAAGTGCCGATCTCGCCGAGGCGACCAATCTGATCACCCGTGCGCATGCCGTCTATGGCTTTGGCCAGTCGCTCGCGGGTTTCGGCGACGATGTCGATACATCAAAGCTTCTCGCTGATCATCCCAAACTTGTGAGGCAGATCGACGCCGATCTGCATCGTCTGTGGCATCAGACGACGCAGATCATCGATGCGCATTTTGGTGTGATCCACGACCTCGCGCACGCGCTGATCAAACACCGTCACTTCGATGAAGCGCAGTTCCTTGCCTGGATCGCGCAGGGTGAATTTGCGGATTATCAGGCGCAAGCCTGCTGATCATTAAGAACGACGCACGGCCCGGACAAGTGCCGGGCCGTGCATCGAAGCGGGTGGATCGAAGCGAGCAACAATCTGACGGGCCACGCCTCGACTGTGCTGAACATCCGAGTTGACGATAATCGAGCCCACTGGCAATACCCGAAGACCACCGGCTCACCGATCGGGATTGCGATCCTCATCGATCACGCCGGGCTCCAGCGGATCCGGATCATCCTCGTGGTCGTCGGGATCATCCGCATGTGCGCGTTTCATCCTCTGGTCAACGTTGGGATCATCTTCATGATCGAGCTCATCTGCGACAATCCGGGTTGATGTGCTCGGCTGGTGTGGCATGCGGCGTCTTCCCGGTGCCGCAGCGGGATCCGGTTCATCAGGCAGAAAGTCAAATTCGAAATCCGTATCGAGTGATGAATTCCCCGCGTCGTGTGCAGGTTCATCCATTTTGTCCGCAGGAACGGGGAAGTCGTCGGGAGAGGATGGCGGCCGACTGGGCTCTGGCAGCCGGGGAGTATCAAGGGGCAGAGAGATTTCGGCGATGGCATGAGCCAGAGGACTGGCATCCATGATCTCAACCAGATCATCTCTCGAAGCGCAAAGCGAACCGTCGATGACGATCTGCATCAGATCTTCGAGCATCTCCTGAGCAAGCGAAATCAGATTCTCCGCATGCTCGGTTTCGGTCACCACGACATATACATCACATGGAAAAGTCTCGCGGATCCTGGTGAGATGCCTTGCAACGAGACGCGCTTCGCGAGCGGGGACGATATCGAGGGGCACCACAT
>JAFIEC010000036.1 GCA_020832725.1 Paracoccaceae bacterium
TGGGCAGGGTGCTGGTGCCGGTCGCGTTTTCGAACATCACGTCCGGGAACTGTTCGGCCATGCGGATCGTGGGCTGGAAATAGCTGAACGAGGTGGTGATGATCAGCTTGCAATCGGCCCGCACCAGCTGGGTGACAACGCGGTCGAAATCGGGCGGGGCCACGGATTCCACAAGGGTGGAGGTGACGGCATCGCCCATCAGCTCCTCCATGCGGCGGCGGCCCACGTCATGCATGGTGGACCAGCCGAAATCGCCCACCGGGCCGATCAGCACCATGCCGACGTTGAGCGGGTCGGCGGCCATCGCGGCGCGCGGGATGGCGGTGGACGCTGCCAGTGCCGAGGCACCGGCCAGCAGGTTGCGACGGTTCAGGTTCATGGTGGTTGTCTCCTCTGTCGGGTCTAGCGGTCGGGGGTGAAGGTGAGGCCGAGGCCGGCCGGGGCCACGCCGCCCTGTCCGCGGCGCATGGCCATGATCAGGGTCAGCGCAAGGATGGTGATGAGATAGGGCAGGGCCGCCAGCAGCTGCGACGGCACGGCCACGCCGGCGGTCTGGGCATGGAGCTGCAGGATGATCAGCCCGCCGAACAGATAGGCCCCCAGAAGCGCCCGGAACGGCAGCCAGGAGGCGAAGACGACGATGGCCAGCGCGATCCAGCCGCGGCCCGCGGTCATGCCGGCGGTCCAGAACGGGGTGAGGACAAGCGACAGATAGGCCCCCGCCAGCCCCGCGCAGGCGCCGCCGAACAGCACGGCATAGAGGCGGATGCGCAGGACCGGATAGCCCAGCGCATGGGCCGAGACCGGGTTCTCGCCGCAGGCGCGCAGGATCAGGCCCGGCTTGGTGCGCCACAGGAACCACGAGACCGCGATCACCAGCGCCACCGAGCCATAGACGAACGGATCCTGCCGGAACAGGATCGGCCCGATCACCGGCAGGTCCGACAGGAAGGGCACGGTGATGCGGCCGATCCCCTCGCGCTGGACGCCCACGAAGGGCGCGCCGACCACCCCCGACAGGCCCAGCCCGAAGATGGTCAGTGCAAGGCCCGCCGCCACCTGGTTGGCCGACAGGCCCAGCGTGAGAAGCGCGAAGAGGGCCGCCAGCGCCATGCCCGCGCCGATCGCGGCGAGCACGCCCAGCAGGCTGGAGCCGGTGACGATGGCCACCGCCACGCCCGAGGCAGCCCCCATGATCATCATCCCCTCGACACCGAGGTTGAGCACGCCCGCCCGCTCCACCACCAGCTCGCCCAGCGCCGCCAGCAGCAGCGGCGTCGCCGCGGTCATCACCGTGAGCAGGATCGCGGTTGCCAGGGTCATGCGGTGCTCCTGCGGGGGGCGGGGCGCAGCCGGTAGAGCACCAGCGTGTCGCAGGCTAGGATGTAGAACAGCAGCAGCCCCTGAAACACCAGCGTCATGTCGCGGGGCAGGCGCAGGATGATCTGGGCATTCTCGCCGCCGATGAAGGTGATCGCGATGAACAGGCCCGCCACCAGACAGCCCACCGGGTTGAGCCGCCCGAGAAAGGCCACGATGATCGCGGTAAAGCCGTAAGCGGGCGAGAAACCGGGCAGCAGCTGGCGCACGGTTCCCGCAGCCTCGAGCACACCGGCAAGGCCCGCAAGCGCGCCCGAGACCGCAAAGACCGTGATCGTGAGCCGCCTGTCGGAGAAGCCCGCAAAGCGGGCGGCGCGGGGGGCGTCGCCCACCAGCCGGATCTCGAATCCCTTGAGCGTGCGCGCCATGACCAGCGCCGCCGCCACCACCACCACCAGCGCGATAACGGACCCGAGGTTCATGCGCCCGCCCTCGAACAGCAGGGGCAGGGTGGCGTCGCGGGCGAAGGTGACCGTCTGCGGCATGTTGAAGCCCATCGGGTCGCGCCAGGGGCCGCGCACCAGCCAGTCGAGCAGGAATTCCGCCACATAGACCAGCATCAGCGACACGAGGATCTCGTTGACGCGCAACCGGGTCTTGAGCACGGCGGGGATCAGCGCATAGAGCATGCCGCCCAGCGCCCCCGCCACCAGCATCAGCGGCAGAACCCAGGGCCCGCCCGCGCCATGGCTCCAGACCGCGACCCCGCCGCCGCAGATCGCGCCGATCAGGAATTGCCCCTCGGCCCCGATGTTCCAGTTGCCCGAGCGGAAGCACAGCGCCAGCCCCACCGCGATCAGCACCAGCGGCGTGGCCTTCACCGCCACCTCCTGCAGGCCCCAGCTGTCGGACAGGGGCAGCAGGAAATAGACCCGCAGCGCGCGCCACGGGTCCTGCCCCAGGAACCAGAAGATCACCAGGCTGGAGGCCAGCGTCAGCGCCACCGCCAGCAGCGGCGAGAGCAGCAGCGCCCAGCCCCCGGCATCGGCCCTGCGCTCCAGCACCAGGGGCATCACGCGGCCTCGGCGGGCGGGAGGGCAAAACCCTCGCCGCCCATCAGCAGGCCCACCGCCTCGCGGGTCAGGACATCGGTGTCATGGGCGGGTGACAGGCGTCCGTGAAAGATGACCGCCATGCGGTCGGCGATCTCGAACAACTCGTCGAGGTCCTGCGAGATGACGAGAACCGACGCCCCGTCGCGGGCCATGTCGATCAGCGCCTGCCGGATCAGGCTGGCCGCCCCCGCATCCACGCCCCATGTGGGCTGGGCCACCACCAGCAGCCGCGGCTTGCGCAGCATCTCGCGGCCGACCACGAATTTCTGCAGGTTGCCACCCGACAGGGCGCGCGCGGCGGGGTCGCGGGGGCCCTTGCGCACGTCGAAGGCGCGGGTGACGGCATCGACCCAGCCCAGCATCCGGCCCCGCCGCACAAAGCCCCGTTGCACGAAGCCATTGGCGGCATGCCCGGCCAGCAGCGCGTTTTCCGACAGCGCCATGCCGGGGGCGGCGGCATGGCCCAGCCGCTCCTCGGGCACGAAGGCCGCGCCCCGGCGACGGCGGTCGTTGATGTCGTCCCAGCCCACAGGCATGCCGTCCAGCACGATGCTGCCCGCCCGGGGTGCGCGCATCTCGCCCGACAGGGCGGCAAAGAGTTCCTCCTGGCCGTTCCCGGCCACCCCCGCGATCCCGAGGATCTCGCCCGTGCGCACCTCCAGCGAGACGCCGCGCAGGCTGGTGCCCTGGGGGTCTTCGGAGGGCAGGTCGAGGTTGTCCACCCGCAGCCGCACCGGGCCTGCCGCCTCGTCGGAACGGATGCGGCTCACCTCGGCCACCTGGCTGCCCACCATCATCCGGGCAAGGCTGGCCGCACTCTCCTGTCTCGGGTCGCAGCGGGCCACCACGCGGCCCTGGCGCAGGATGGTCGCGGCCTTGCACAGCCTGCGCACCTCGTCGAGCTTGTGCGAGATGTAGAGCACCGCG
>JAFIEC010000039.1 GCA_020832725.1 Paracoccaceae bacterium
GGGCGTCCCGCCCGACCCGCGGCTGCCTGCGGCACTGCTGATCACCGAAGAGGATTGCCGGATTGAGGATTTCCCCCTTGCCACCCTCGATCTGCGGGGGGCGGCGACCCTGGCAGCCAGCAATCTGCGGTCCCCAAGGGACGTGGCGCCGATGGTCGGCCATTTCGAGCAGCAGGCCCTGGCCGACGCCGCACGGCGCGCGGGGCAGGAACCGCAGGCGCTTCGGGCCGGTGCCCCGGACGATCTGGCCCGCTGGGCCGCGCGCATCGGAGCGCGGCAGATCGTGACCCCCTTCATCCCCGAGGGGCCCCTGCGCGACTGGCTGCGCTCGGCTGAACCCGCGCTGCGACGGGCCGGCATCACCCTGTGCGAATGGCAGCGCCCCTGGGACAGGCTGATCTGGCCTCATGCCGGGGCCGGGTTCTTCAGGATCAAGGCGCAGATCCCCGCCATCCTGCAAAAGGCGGGGCTGGCATGAGCCGGGAGGTCGTCGTGGTCGGCGCGGGGATGGCGGGCATCACCTGCGCCCGTCTTCTTGCAAGGGCCGGAATGACGCCCCTCGTTCTTGACAAGGGGCGCGGCATCGGCGGCCGCATGGCGACACGCCGGGTGGTGCTGCCAGATGGCCCGGTGCAATTCGACCATGGCGCGCAATATCTCACCGCCCGCGACCCGGATTTCGCGGCACTGCTGGAGCGTTGCGCCTCAGAGGGCAGCGCCGCCCAATGGGCTGCGGCGAAAGGCAACCGCCGCTGGGTGGGGATGCCGGGCATGTCCGGTCTTGTGCGGGGCATGGCCGCGGGGATCGAGGTGCGGCAGCGATGCGAGATCCGCGCCCTCCGCCGCGAAAAGGGCCGTTGGCTGCTGGAGGATGAGGATGGAACAAGCGAGGCCGTCATCGTGGTGCTGGCAATACCCGCGCCGCAGGCTCACCGCCTGATCGGGGCGGAGCACCCACTCGCGCCCACCCTGGACGCCGTCACGATGCAGGCCTGCCTCACCCTGATGGCCGCCTTGCCTCCAGGCACGCCCGCCCCCTTCGAGACAGAGACATCCGCCACCCACCCCCTCGCATGGATCGCGCGCGACAGCGCCAAGCCGGGGCGCCCGGAAGGGGCCATCACATGGGTCGCGCAGGCTGCCCCCGGATGGAGCGCGCGTTTTCTGGACGACGACCCCGAGAAAATCGCATCACGCATGCTTGCGCTGCTGAGCGAGAGATTGGGGATCGCGGGTGTCGCGCCGCTGATGGCGACCGCGCATCGCTGGCGTCTTGCACAGGCCATGGTGCCAGCGGGGGTGCCCTTCCTCCGACACGGTGATCTTTACCTGGGCGGTGACTGGTGCCTGGGCAGCCGCGCCGAGGACGCCTGGGCCAGCGGGCGCGCGATCGCGCATGATATCCTTGGCAACACGCGTCCGGGACAACCGGCACACACCTGAAGGCTGCATGCGCAGCAATCCGCCGAACCCACGCATTTTATCTCGAATGGATGGACTCTTGTCCTTCGGAGGGATAAAATTTCTTAAATATTTGTAAACACTCTTTCTAATCCCGTCAGAGCGATATGCTGTCCTTGTTTTCGCCTCTTGCCATGCTTGTATCGGGCATCACCTGCCTTCTCCTGATTCTGTTCGGGGGCAAGGTCCGAGCCCTGATGCGTGAGCGCCACGATTTGCAGGCCGTGCAGGCCTCCCACATCGGGGCCCCCCTGCGCCTTGGTGGGGTGGCGGTGATCTTCGGTGTCGTCGCCGCTTCAGCCGCAGGCGGTCTTTTCCTTGACCCCGAGGCGAAGTGGCTGCTTGTTTCCGCCCTTCCAGTCCTCGCTGCCGGCCTGCTGGAAGACAGCGGCTATCCGGTCTCTGCCCGGGCGCGGTTCATTGCGGCCCTAGCCGCTGCCGCCATCGTTGTCACAGCGACAGGGGTCTGGGTCGTGCGGCTGGACATTCCGGCACTCGATGCGGTGATGGCCTTTGCACCAGCAGGCATCGCCATAACGATCCTGTTCGCAGCCGGGTATTCGCATGCGTTCAACCTGATCGACGGCATGAACGGGCTTGCCGCCTTTGTCGCCCTGTCATCGGCAATCGGGCTGGGGCTGGTGGCGCTTCAGCACGGTCTTGCACCAGAGGCGCTGCCAGCCTTGATCCTGGCTTCCGCCATCCTTGGCTTTGCGCTGTTCAACTGGCCCGTGAGCCGCCTTTTCCTCGGCGATGCCGGGGCCTACACGGTTGGTCACATCCTGATCTGGTCGGCGATCATGATCGCATGGAACGGGACGGATGTGGCGATCCCGGCGATGCTTCTGATTCTGTTCTGGCCCATCGCCGACACGGCGCATTCCATGTTGCGCCGCATCCTCGAGGGCCGCAGCATCACGCAGCCCGACCGGATGCATCTTCACCAGAAGATCCGCCGCGGCATCGAGATTGTCCTGCTGGGTCGCGGCAGCCGCGCCGTCTCCAACCCTCTGACAACGGCCATCATGATGCCGTTCATCGCAATGCCGGTGGCGGCGGGGGTGGTCTTCTCCAACGACCCGCTGCTGGCCTGGTCCGCACTGGCTGCCTGTTTTGCGGCCTTCGCGGCCTCGCATCTGGCGATCCTGCATCTTGCCGCCAGGTCCCGGATCACCGGATGCCCGAACGAGGACAGGCAGACCGCGCTTCCGCAAGCCCTGCGCAGGCTTGCTGCGGAAGCCGGGCGCGACTCTCAAGGCTGACGCGGCAGGCCCTTTGACAGCGCACACCGGGGCTTGCCCGATTCGCCGGAATGGGCGAGACTCGTCCCAACCCGGGAAAGACCCATGGATCAGGACAGCGTCATTGCCGAGGCGGAGGATACCCTCCCACCGCCCGCACCGCCCGAAACCGATGTCGCGCCGGTGGCGCGCGCCTTGGGCCATCCCGCACGCATCCGCATCGTGGCCTATCTGCGCGACCACGGCCCCGCCATCGCCGGCGATATCGTGGAGGCGGTGGGGCTGGCGCAATCCACCGTGTCGGAGCATCTGCGCCTGCTGCGCGAAGCCGGCATCGTGACCGCAAGGTCCGACCCGCCCCGGGTGATCTACGCCCTCGACCCTGACAGCGTGGTGCCACTGGCCCGGTTCCTGATCTCGGTGATGGAGATGCGCGAAGGCTGAACCGCACTGTGCCCAAGCGCTTGCTAGTCGATGCGCAGGGCAGCCTTGTCCACGGCCAGCACATAGCCCTTGCGCGCAACATTGCGTACCAGAAGCTCTGCCACGATCTGGTTGCCCAGCGCATCGCGCAGCCGCTTGATCCGCGTGGCTCCCGCCGCTTCGTCGCATTCCGAGGCATCGCGGCCCGACACCACCGCTTCGATCTCGGCACCGGAAAGGATGTCGTCGTCGAGCCGGGCCTCACACAGCACCGCCAGCGTCTCGATGGCGGCCTCGGTCAGGTCGAACTCCATGTCGTTGATCCGCACCCTGCGTGCCTGCCGGTCCAGCGACAGACGGGCGATCTGAATCCCTGCCCGTTCCATCTCGGCCAGCCGCCGCGCCTGGGCCAGCAGCACCAGCAGAAAGGCCAGCGACGCCACCAGCAGGGCCGCCGCAAAGACCAGAAGCACGAAGATCACCACCCGGTAGGACGCAAGCACCTCGGAAAAAGCGGTGCCCGACTGGGCGAGGATCTCCAGAAGCCTGATCTCCCCGGGACCGGTCAGGCCCTCGCTCTCGGCAAACAGGCGCGCCACCTTCGCGTTGAACGCCCCGGCATCGGGCAGCGCCAGCAAGAGGGCGGCACCGGTCAGCGCCAGAATGGCCACGATCGCCACAAGTCCCAGAACAGCGACCCGGCCCGAGGGCCCGGCCCGGCCCCGACCTGGGACCTCAGAAGGCAAGGAAGTATTCCCCTGCATCGGCGCGGCGCGGCTCGATCCCCTCGGGGCCGAACAGCGAGACCACGCTCAGAAGCTCCCAGCCCGCAGCGGCAAGCCTGCGCGCCACGACCGCCCGGGCCGCTGCGGGTGCGCAGGCCTCAATGGGCAGTTGCATGACCCCGTAATGCAACCGCAGCGGGGCGTCGCGCTTGGCCTTGTAGTCGGCAAAGCACGGGGTCTGCGCCACGGCCGGCATGGCCAGCGGCACGAGCAGTGTTGCCACAAGGGCCATCGCGGACCCGTACCTCGATATCCTGTTCATGGCGCGATCATGCGTTTGGCCCCCGCCGTATTCAATAGCACTGCCGGATCGGCCCCGAATGCCCTGCTGTTATCGGATAACCGGCCCGCGCTTTTGTCCGACAAGGCCGTTTCCTTCAGCCTGTGCCCATACCCGGCGATGCGCGTCATCCCGGCAGCAGCACAAGGAGAGAGAGATGCGACGCCATATCCTTGCGGCCATTGCCGCCACCGCCCTGACCGGGGCAAGTCTTGCCCCCGCGCCCGTCCATGCAAGCGACGACCTCGGCCGCTTCATCGCCGGTGCGGCAGCGCTGTTCATCCTCGGGGCAGCAATCTCGCAATCCCAACAGCAGCCAGCCCACGCGCGCCCACCAGCCCATGCACGACCGCCGGCCCATGCGCGTCCTCCGGCCCATGCCGCGCCGCGCCATCACCGCCCGCATCGGCCCGCGGCGATCCCCGCCCACTGCGCCGTGACGGCGACTATTCGCGGCCAGACAGAAGCGTTCTACCGCGAGCGTTGCATCCGCAATGCGGGTATCACCGCCCCCCTGCCGCAGCGCTGCGCCGCCACCATCCGGGGATCGCAGGGGAGCCGGGTGCTCTATTCGCAAAGCTGTCTGCGCAATGCGGGCTTTCGCATCGCTGGCCACTGAGAGGACAGCTTGCGCAGGCGCCGCGGGAATGGTTCGCTGCGCGGATGCCACGGCCCCTGCCCGACCTCAGCCGAGAGACACGCCTCATCGCGGCGGGCAGCGCCCGCGTTGCAGGGATCGACGAGGTCGGGCGCGGCCCGCTGGCCGGGCCTGTGCTGGCGGCGGCGGTCGTGCTCGACCCCGCGCGCCTGCCACCGGGGCTGGCGGATTCAAAGACGCTTCGCCCCGCGCGACGTGCGGAACTGGCCGCAGCGCTCCATACCTGCGCGGAGATCGGCATCGGCATGGCCACGGTCGAGGAGATCGACAGCCTCAACATCCTGCGGGCCACCCACCTGGCCATGTGCCGGGCTCTCGCGGCCTTGCCTGCACCGGTCGATGTGGCCCTGATCGACGGCAACAGCCTGCCTGCAGGCCTGGCCTGCCCCGCCGAGACCGTGGTCGGGGGCGATGCGCATGTGCTCTCGATCGCGGCGGCCTCGATCGTGGCCAAAGTCGCGCGCGACCGGATCATGACGGATCTTGCCTGCCTGCATCCCGGCTATGGCTGGGAGCGTAACGCCGGATACGGAACAAAAGAGCACCTCCTGGCCCTGAAACGCCTGGGACCCAGCCCCGCCCATAGGCGGTCCTTTCGCCCAGTCCACAACATATTGTGTGAGCTTGGCAGCATAAGCCCCTGATTCAAAAAACAAATTGACTGCGAATCACCATCTGCGCATCCTGTTCCCATCAACGCGCGACAGACGCGGCAGAGGCAGGACACGACATGATGGACGGGCAGACCCCGGGCAAGGCCGCGTGCCTGCCCCTCGACACGATTCTGGATGGCGATTGCGTGGAGCAGATGCGTGCGCTTCCTGCGGAATCGGTGGATCTGATTTTCGCCGATCCCCCCTACAATCTCCAGCTGCGCGGAGAGTTGCATCGGCCTGACAACAGCCTTGTCGATGCAGTAGACGACGCCTGGGACCAGTTTGACAGCTTTGCCGCCTACGACAGTTTCAGCCGCGCCTGGCTGGCCGAAGCACGCCGCCTGCTCAAGCCCGACGGGGCGATCTGGGTGATTGGATCCTATCACAACATCTTCCGGTTGGGGACTGCGCTGCAGGACGCGGGGTTCTGGCTCCTGAACGACGTGATCTGGCGCAAGTCGAACCCCATGCCCAACTTCCGCGGCAAGCGGCTGACCAACGCCCACGAAACGCTGATCTGGGCGGCACGGTCCGAAAAGGCGCGCTATACCTTCAACTACGAGGCCATGAAGGCACTGAACGAGGGCGTGCAGATGCGCTCTGACTGGACGATCCCGCTGTGTACGGGCCATGAGCGGCTGAAGGACGAGGCCGGCGCCAAGGCCCACCCGACCCAAAAGCCCGAGGCCCTGCTGCACCGGCTGCTGGTGGCGACCACCAACCCCGGCGACGTGGTGCTCGACCCGTTCTTCGGCACCGGCACGACAGGCGCTGTCGCACGCATGCTGGGCCGGCATTACATCGGCATCGAACGAGAGGCCGCCTATCGCAGGCTTGCCGCGCGCCGGATCGCCTCGGTGCGGCCCTATGAAGCGGCGGCGCTCTCGGTCACCGGCTCGCGCCGCGCGGAACCCCGGGTGCCGTTTGGCCAACTGGTGGAACGCGGCCTCCTGCGCCCGGGCGAGGAACTGTTGTCGCTCAACGGCAGATACCGCGCCAAGGTGCGGGCCGATGGCACGCTGGTGGCCCATGATGCGCGCGGCTCCATCCACCAGGTCGGCGCGGCGCTGGAGGGCGCGCCCTCGTGCAACGGGTGGACCTACTGGCATTTCCGCCGCGACGGCCGGACGATCCCGATCGACTGGCTGCGCCAGCAGGTGCGCGCCGAGATGAGCGCACAGGGGCTGGCATAGGGCGGCTCCTGTGCGCGATCCGCAGCGCAGCGCGCCTCAGCTTCCGCGGGGCATCGGGCCACTGGCGCGAGAATATGCTGTCCAGTCCGTGATTTCGGGATAATAGCGTCGCCGCCAGGCCCGCACCCGCGGGTTCATGGCCCGACGCCACAAAGGCGGGATCATGGCCACCATCGTCATCACCGGATATCCGAAGGGCAGCTGCGGCGCCTCGGCCGCGTCATGGGTCTGCAAGAGCGGATAGGGTCGGTCCGGCTTGTAATGGTGGTCCGAATGGCGCTGCAGGTTGATCAGCAGCCAGTTCGAGGCCCGGTGCGCCGCGTTCCACGAATGACGCGGGCGCACATGTTCATAGCGGCCTTCGCCCAGATGCTTTCGCGTCAGCCCGTAATGCTCGATGTAATTGACCAGCTCCAGCTGCCAGACCGCGATGAACGCCTGATAGAGAAACAGGGCAAGCCCCAGCCAGCCTCCGATCGCTGCGGCAAGCAGCAGCATTCCCGCCTGCAGCGCCGCATAGGTCCAGAACGGATTCGAGCGGTGCCACCACGGCAACCCCCGCCGCTCCAGCATCGCCCGTTCTGCCCGAAAGGCCGAGACGGGGCATTCCGCCAGAACCCGGGGAAAGAAGCGGTGGAAGCCCTCGTTATAGCGCGCCGTGACCGGATCGCGCGGGGTGCCGACATGGAGGTGATGCACCCGCAGATGCTCCGAGCGGAAATGCCCATAGAGAACCATCGCCAGCAGGAGGTCGGCCAGCCAGCGCTCCAGCCTGCCCCTCTGGTGCATCAGTTCATGGGCGAAGTTGATGCCCACCGTGCCCGAGGCCACGCCGATGCCGAAAAACAGCAGGATCATCTCCCACCACGAAAGGTGGTCGGTGGCCGCGATCCAGGCGATCCCGCCGAAGATCAGCGCGGCCTGCACAGGCGGCCAGACCAGCGTGACAGCCCGGTGCCAGAACAGCTCCTCATCGGGAAATTGCGGATCGGGGTTGCGGCGGTCGAGGCCCAGTAATGCATCCAGCAACGAGACCAGGCCCCAGCCATAAAGAGGTGCCAGCAGCAGCGTCCATCCCCCCTGCACCGCGCCGATCATCAGCAGCGGCACCATGACGAAGGACAGCAGATAGGCCACCGCCGGTGCAGGCCGCGTTGCCTCGGAAGGGGTGGTTGCGGACATCTCTCACCTCACGCTGCGCGATAATAACCCGCAGGACAGGAACGGCAAAGCATCGTGTTCAGCGCGCCCGCGTCGGGGCGAGCACCATCATCGCCCCCGCTCCGACCAGCGCGAGCGCCACGGTCAGCCAAAGCGCGCCCGTGCCTGCCGCCGCCACCAGCAGAGCAAAGGCAAAGGGCGCGCCCGCCTGTGCCAGCATGCCCGGTGCCGCCAGCCACCCCTGGCGCAGGCCATATCCCGCAGGCCCGAAGAGTGCCAGCGGCACGGTGCCGCGGGCGATGGTCAGCACCCCGTTCCCCGCGCCGTGCAGCCCGCAGAACACCACCGCGGCCCCCGGACCCGTGACCAGCAGAACACCCGCACCCAGCGGATGGGCGAGCATCGCGGCGCGCGCCGCGGTCAGGGGGCCGATGCGGTGCATCAATCCGAACTCCATGAGTCGTCCCGCCACCTGCGCCGGACCGACAAGGGCCGCGGCAGCGATGGCTGCAGCCGGGGTCGCCCCTGCCTCCTGCAGAAGCGCCGGAAGATGGGCCGCCATGGCCGAGGCGGTGAAAGCGACGGTGGCGAAGGCAAAGGCCAGCAGCACCAGCCGCCAGCGATCTCCGGGGCCGGAGGATGGCACCGCTGGCGCATGCGTCGCCTCCCCTCTCGGCGAATCGCCGGGTACCGGGGCGGGGGCGGGGG
>JAFIEC010000057.1 GCA_020832725.1 Paracoccaceae bacterium
GCCCCCACTCTCAGGTTCAAATACGCATGCGACGCGTCCGCCGGGAGGGCGGCCGGGCGCGGGGCTAGCGCGCGGCGCGGCGGGCGGCGGCGGCGGCGGCGCGCAGTTCCTCGGCGATATCATCGGCCTCGTCCGGCTCGAAATCCAGCGGCATGTCCACCCCGTCGCCGGAGATGTAGATGCGCACCATGCCAAGGCTGGTGGGGCCGATCTGGAGGCTGGCGCCCTCGTCGCTTTCGCGGTCGATGCCGCCGGGGGGGGATGTCCTGCTCATGTCGGTCTCCGGTCTCCGGTCAGCGGGGGCGGGAGCGGATCAGCCCCACGATCTCGTAGGTGCGCGCGAGGATCGGCTCTGCCAGGGCGGCGGCCCGCTCGGCCCCCTGGCCAAGGATCGCGTCGATCTGGCCCGGATCGCCGGCCAGCCGGATCATCTCGGCGCTGATGGGGGCAAGCTCCGTCACCGCCAGCTCGGCCAGCCGCGGCTTGAAGACGGCAAAGCCCTGGCCCGCGAATTCGTCCAGCACCGCCTGGGGCGTGGTGTTGGCAAGTGCGGCATAGATATTCACGAGGTTGCGCGCCTCCGGCCGGGCATCCAGCCCGCCCATCGCCTCGGGCAGCGGCTCGGCATCGGTGCGGGCCTTGCGGATCTTGGCTGCGATCG
This sequence comes from Paracoccaceae bacterium, assembly GCA_020832725.1. Classification (GTDB taxonomy): domain Bacteria; phylum Pseudomonadota; class Alphaproteobacteria; order Rhodobacterales; family Rhodobacteraceae; genus JAFIEC01. The sequence goes on from JAFIEC010000057.1 coordinate 662, forward strand.
CGTCGGAATCGTCGGTCAGGTTGATCCGGCTCATGTCGGAGGGATCGGACTTGGACATCTTCCGGGTGCCGTCGCGCAGGCTCATGACCCGGGTTGCCGCGCCCTCGATCACCGGCTCTGTGAGGGGAAAGAAATCCACCTCGTAATCGTGGTTGAACTTGGCCGCGATGTCGCGCGTCAGTTCCAGATGCTGTTTCTGGTCCTCGCCCACGGGCACATGTGTTGCGTGATAGACAAGGATATCCGCGGCCATCAGCGTCGGATAGGCGAACAGGCCCACCGAGGCGGCCTCCCTGTCCTTGCCGGCCTTCTCCTTGAACTGGGTCATGCGGCCCAGCCAGCCCATGCGGGCCACGCAATTGAAGATCCAGGCCATTTCGGCATGGGCGGGCACCTGGGACTGGTTGAACAGGATCGAGCGGGAGGGATCGAGCCCGGCTGCCATGAAGCCTGCCGCCAGCTCGCGCGTGGCCTGTCGCAGGCGGGCGGGTTCCTGCCATGTGGTGATGGCGTGCATGTCCACCATGCAGTAGAGGGTTTCGATGCCCTGCTCCTGCATCTCGACGAAACGGCGGATCGCCCCCAGATAATTCCCCAGCGTCAGCCCGCCCGAAGGCTGGATGCCGGAAAAGACACGGGGGGTATGGCGGGCCTCGGACATGGTGCCGCTCCGTCTGGCGGGATGGGACGCGCCGCCTTATCGCTGGCGCGGGCGGGGGCGTCAACCAAGGCCGGGCCCGGATGGGCCGGGAGGCGCGCCGGGGCGAAGTATGGACGCAAGGGGGAAACCGAATGCGGGACTTGAATGCGCCGGAGGCGCGGGAGGCGGGACCGGAGGGGCCGTTTCAGGCGATCCCCGCCGCGGTGGTCGCGCTGGCGGTGGTGGTCCTCGGCATCGAGGGGCTGTTCAGCCTGGGCGCGCGCGGCGTCATCGGCGGGCCGGATGCGGTGGGCTGGCGGCTGTCGGCGATCACCGATTACGGCTTTCTCATTCCCGTGTTCGACTGGATGCGCGCCACCGGAATCTGGCCCATGGAACAGCTGGTGCGCTTTGTAAGCTATCCGCTGATCCATCTGGGCTTTACCCATGCGCTGTTTGGCGTGGTGTTGCTGCTGGCCATCGGCAAGCTGGTGGCGGAGGCCTTTGGCCAGGCGGCATTCGCGGTGCTGTTCGTCGCGGGCAGCGTGACGGGGGCTCTGCTCTACGGGCTGCTGATCGACGAGAATTATCCGCTGGTCGGCGTCTATCCGGGGGTCTTCGCGCTGATCGGGGGCTTCAGCTTTCTGATGTGGACCGACCCGGGCCAGGTGGGTGCGGCGCGCTGGCGGGCCTTCGGGCTGGTGGCGGCGCTGATCGGCATCCAGCTTCTGTTCCGGCTTCTGTTCGGCGGCTCGAACGACTGGGTGGCCGATCTGGGCGGCTTTGGCGCGGGCTTTGCGCTGTCCTTCGTGCTGGCACCGGGGGCGCTTGCGCGGCTGATCGCGCGGATGCGCGACCGCTGAGGGGGTGCGCGCCCGGGTCCGGGCGCACTGGACGCCGGGCAAATGGCAGGGTTAGATGCCGCCTGACACAGGCCGGGAGAGGACAATGGCGACAGGGCGCAACATCCGCACCTATTTCGAGGGTCGCTGGCACGACGGCGACGTGATGGTCATGCGCGCCGCCGATCACGGCGCGTGGCTGGGAACCACCGTCTTTGACGGCGCGCGCTGGTTCGAGGGGATCTCGCCCGATCTCGAGGCCCATTGCGCCCGCGTCAACGCCTCGGCCGAGGCGCTGGGGATCACCCCGACCATGACCACCGAGGAAATCGCCGCCATCGCCCGCGAGGGGCTGGCCGCCTATGGCCCCGACCGGGCGGTCTATATCCGGCCCATGTACTGGGGCATCGACGTGGGCGATCTGGGCATCGACGTGCAGCCCGGCTCCACCGGGTTCTGCCTCTGCCTCGAGGAGATTCCCATGCCGAATGGCATGGCCCCGACCACGCTGACCACCACCCGCTTTCGCCGCCCCGTGCTGGCCGATGCGGTCGTCAATGCCAAGGCGGGCTGCCTCTATCCCAACAACGCGCGGATGCTGAAGGAGGCCCGCGCCAGGGGCTTTGGCAACGCGCTGGTGGCCGATGCGCTGGGCAATGTGGCCGAAAGCGCCTCGGCCAACGTGTTCATGGTCCGCGACGGAGAGATCCTGACGCCGATCCCGAACGGCACCTTTCTGGCCGGGATCACCCGCAAGCGCATGATCTGGCTGTTCCGCGAGGCCGGGCTGACCGTGCGCGAGGCGGTTCTGGGCTTTGACGATTTCCACGCCGCCGACGAGGTGTTCCTGACCGGCAATTTCCACAAGGTGACACCCGTGACGCGCCTTGAGGACACCCATTACCAGGTCGGCCCGGTCACCACCCGGGCGCGGGAATTGTATTGGCAATGGGCCCACGACACCGCCTGAGGCGGGGCGGGACACAGGGGAGGGCGGGGCATGCGCAAGTTTCTCGTGGTGCTGGATGACAGCCGCGAATGCCTCAACGCGATCCGCTTTGCGGCGATGCGGGCGGCGCGCACCGGCGGCGGGGTGACGATCCTGTCGGTCATCCCGCCCGACGAATTCCAGCATTGGGTCGGCGTTGGCGACGTGATGCGCGAAGAGGCATCCGAGCGTATCCGCGCCCATTTCGAGGTTTTCGCCAAATGGATGCGCGACCGGGTGCAGGTGGACCCGGAGCTTGTCATCCGCGAGGGCGAGGCGGTGGCCGAGATCCTCGGGCTGATCAAGGAAGACCGCGAGATCGGTGTACTGGTTCTGGGTGCCGGGACCGAAAAGGCCGGGCCGGGACCGCTTGTGAACCAGCTTTCCCGGGCCTCGGGCAGCCTGCCGGTGCCGATCACCATCG
>JAFIEC010000066.1 GCA_020832725.1 Paracoccaceae bacterium
GGCGTCATCAATGTGTGAGACCTCGTTCCAGGGGATGCGCCGACCGTCCGCATCCACGACAAAGACATCCGAATAGTCGCCGGTCCGGGTGATGGGCCCTAGGCCAGCATGCAGCATTTCGAGCTGCGTGTTGCGCACGCAAAGCATGGCCATGATCTTGGCCAGCTTTGCAGCAATGCGCCTCTCATCGTCGTGGTTCATGTCGTCAGCTTAGTGCGCGCTGGGCTTTCCGGCCAAGACGATTTTGATGTGTCGGGGTTTATGGTGCCTGGCACGCCAGCGCTTGGTCCCTCAGCACAGCGTAATCAGCCAGCCAACTGACGATCAGCGCATCGTCGGGCAGCGCCTCCACTTCCTCGGCGACGCGCATCTGCTCGGCCTGGCTGTACGCCACCACGGGCGGGCAGGCTCCGGGTGGAGCGTCAGAACCGACCCCCGCGCAGGCGGTCAAGAAGCTCGTCACGGCTGCGAGGACGGCGGCTGGCTGCGTCCAGCATCTGGCGTTGAATGGCATGGGAGCGCTCCAGTTGGTCGATCCGCTCGGCGGCGCGACCAGCGCGCTCGCCCTGACGGCGGAGGTTGAGAATGAACAGGGTGATTGTGAGCGCTGCGAGGGCGATCCCCGTCCCCCGCCGCGCCCATGGCCGGGCGATGACCGGGGCAAGGATCCCGACCATAAGGCTGCCCCACATCAGCGCAGGCCCCTCTTCCAGTCATCGACCCGCGCCCAGACCGCCAGCGTAATGCCGGCCAGTGCCAGCGCCATGAACAGCCACCGTAGAGTGTCGAGATACGGCACCAGCGGCAGCACCGCACCCTGCGCCTCGGCGAGAACCTCCTGCGCCACCTCGACCCCGGCGGCCCCCAGAGTCGCCACGCCCGCCGCGCCGGTCCCGCGCAGGGTCCGGCTGTCGGCCAGCACCTCGCGCGCGGGCGGGCTCTCACGCGCAAACGGCACCTCGCGCCCCGGGAAGCGCTCGCCCCATGTCCGGGCAGGCCCGAGATCGATGTGCATGAACCCCGAGCGCGGATAGAAGCCGAACCCGAGGAAGCCCACCTCCCGCGCCGCCGCCTCGAACGCCACCGGATCGTGGTTGCTCATGGCGATATCAAACGCCGCGCCATCCATGTGCTTGGAGCGCGGCGCCCCGCCCACGGCGCGGTTGTGCTCGGGCGAGCGATAGGCCGAGCGCAGGATCAGCGGCTTGCCCAGCCGGTCGCGCAGCGCCTGCAGCTTGTCAAGCGCGGCGGGGTGGAGCTTCAACTGGCCGGTGCCCCGGCACGCAATCTCGGCGGGCGAGAAGTTCTTCCAGCGCCAGAGATGCTCGGGCACGTCGCGGAAGTGGCGGAAGGTTCGGACGGGGTCGGCCATGAGGGCGCTCCTTGCGATCGGGTGAGGGGCATCGGCCCGCTGCCCGGGGGAGGCGGCAGGGGATTGGGCGGTCGGGGTCGTGTTCAGGAGGGCAGCGCCGGGCTGCTGCCCGGTGCGCGCCGGCAGGTCGGCTGGCGAGACCGGAGCACTGCGCCTCCCGGCTCACTCCCCGTTCTTGCGCTGGAACGCCGCGAAGATCAGGGTGCGCATGTCGTGGATGTCGCGCTCGATGCGGGCGAGGCGGTCGTTATCGATCTTGCGATCCTCGTCGCGGCGCTTCTCGATGCGGGTGCGTTCCTCGTTCAGCTCCTGCTCGAGCTTGTGGAGCAGCGCCTCGTTGGTGAACGCTTTCCGCGTCACGGCGGTGGCGAGCCCGGCGATGAAGGTGAACCACACGCCGAGGGCCGCGGTCAGCCCGTGATCGCGGAAGGCCTGGGCGATCTGCTCGAAGAGAGACGGCTGCCCGCTCATGCCGAGACGATGCCGATCTCGGTGGGCAGGGTGAGATCGGTCCATGGGCTGTCGTCTGTGGGGTTGAGCGCCCAGCTGGACCAGACCGGGGCCGGTGCAAGGTCCGGCACGGTGACGGGGGCTGCGTCATGGTTCACGCCGCCGATGCGCAGGAAGCCTGCAATGGCCTCGGGCCCGTCGGTGCCGGCCTGGGCGATCTGCCTGATATGCAGGCCCGCGATGGCGGAGGGGGCGGCAGGGCCGGTGGGACCGGTGAGCGTGAAGGACATCCGCTGCCCGGGCGCGGCGCTGGCCACGCGGGTGGCGATGTCGCCGTCGCGCAGCGCATCGATGCTGCCGGCCATCTGGTCGAAGGTGGCGATGGCATCGGGGATGCGGCGCACGAAGCGCCGCCCGATGGTGGAGACGCCGTCGAGGGCGGCGATATGGGCATAATACCAGCTGCGGGTGTTGTTGGTGCCATGCAGGGCGACATTGGCAAAGACGACCTGGACGGGCTTGCCCTTGCCGCCCGCATTGGCGGCACTGGCGGTGCTCTGCAGCACCCCGTCGACATGGAAGTCGATGGTGATGTCGGCCCCGACAGCGAGGCGGATATCGATCCATTGGGGCAGGCCGTTGGGGGCGATGTAGCTGGAGGCGCCCTGGACGAGCGTGTCGCCATGGGCCTCGGCATGGTAGCGGTTGGTGGTTGTGAGGGGGCGGATGCGGGCGAGCAGCGCCTGGGCGGCATCGAAGATCTCGAGGAAGTTGGCGCTGGCCTGGTTGATGGTCTCGGAATCGCTGGCCGGGGGCACGTAGCGAAAGCCCAGCCACAGATCGCCCGCGGGGGCGGGGATGCCGAGGGCGAAGGGTGCGCCGAGGGTGCGCGGGCCGCTGAAGGCGAGCCCGTTGACATCGAGGGCGGGATCGAAGGCGGCCGGGTTGGTGCTGAGGGCCGTGGTGATGCCGGCGATGTCGGTGGGCTGGTGGCCCAGATGCAGGATATGGGTCATGACGGGTCCAGTTCGATGTAGAGGGCGGCATGGGCGGCGGAGAGCGCCGGGCCCCCGCCGAGATCGACGAGGAGCGCGACGCTGCCCGAGGTGAGACGGGCGCCCCCGCCGAGATCGCGCCAGGCCTCGAGCCCGGCGATGCTGAGATCGCGGTCCCAGCCCAGCTCGACGAAGGCCCCGGCCTGGAAGAGGCGCAGGTGGGGCTCGGCCTGGGCGAGGGGCTGTGCCCCGGGGGGGAGGGGATAGCTGAACTGCGCGGGCAGCGAGCGCAGGGTGCCGCCATCGCCCGGGTTGCGGCCCTGGATGACGGGATGGAAGGCGGGGCTGGGGGCCGTGGTCCAGCTGGGTGCGCCGCTGGCCGGGTCGTCCTGCCAGGCGCCGTTCACGCCGATCCAGAGGCTGGCATGGGCGGGGTGGAGCAGGAACATCACCACATCGCCCGCCCCGAAGGGGGCGAGGCCTGCCCGGCGCTGCAGGGGGGTGTCACTGTCCGAGGACCAGAGCGTGCCGTCGCCGCGATAGCCGATGGCGCCTCGGGTGACGGGATCGGTCCCGGCATCGAAGGCGTCGCGCTCTGGGGCGGGGACGAGGCCGAGATGGCCCTCCATCGGGCTTGCCCCTCCGGGGGCGCAGAGCACTTCCCAGTAGCGCGGCCCGTCGGAGGGCAGGATGGCGCGTGCGGTGGGCACCCAGCGGCGGTTATCGGGGCCGCCGGAGCTGTTCACCACGCTCTGCTGGTCCTCCGAGAGCGTGTAGCCGAGCGGTGTGCGGCTGGCGTCGAGGAGCCAGGGCGCGCCCGGGGTGACGGGCGGGCCGGTGACGGCACTGCCCTGCGCGAGGAGCGGGCCGCGCATCATCAGCAGGCTCATGTGATGGCTCCCCGGCTCATGTGACGGGCCCCGCCAGGGCGCCCTGGACCACCCAGGCATCGGGGCCGCGTCGGGTGAGGGCGGCGCCGGCCCATTGGCCATCGAGGGCGACGCTGCCGCCCGCCACGCCGTTGAGGGTGACGCCCGCCGCTGCGGCGATGCTGGCGGCTCCACTGCCCACCTGGGTGACATTGATCAGCGTGCCGGTCTCGAAGGGCACGCTGGCCTCTGGCGGGATGGTGAGGGTGACGGGATCGGTTCCGGTGGTCTCGAGGATGGTGCCTGTATCGATGAGCTCCAGCACATGCGCGGTGGCGGTGAGGGTGCGGATGGGCACGATGCCGGGGCGGGGCATCTCGACCCATGCCGTGCCGTCAAAGCGCACATGGCGGGCCTCGTCTACAATCCAGACCTGCCAGTCGGGCTGCGGGGTGAGGAAGACCCAGTCCTCCGCACCGGGATCGCCGTCCCAGAGCGCCAGCGCGCCCGCATGTTCGGCGGCCGCATCCGGGACGATCACGATATCGCCTGAGCTCCCCGATGCGGGCAGCGCCGTGCTGCGCGAGGAAGCCCGGGCCTGGACCAGCACCGAGAGGAGGCGCAGGTCCTCGCTGAGGCTGGTGCCCCAGTCGCGCTGGCCCGGGGCGTAGAAGCCGCGCAGGCCAAGGCCGGGAAGAGGGCGTTCGGACATGGGGTTCCTCGTGGCATGATGGCTGTGGGTGTGGTGCCATGCGGGGCGCTGCGCGGCGCAGGCAGGTCGGGCTGGCCCGAGGGATTCTCAGGCAGCAGAATGACAGTGCACCGCCCGGCTGATCACGGCGCCGGGGTCACGCCGCCCTCGTGACACTCCCCCGGGGTCACGTTCCCCAGAGGGCGCCCCATGCGCGTCCCCAGCCTGCGGCGAAGGGGGCGGTGAGGCGGAAGGGCCGGGCCTCGCGGTCGGTGAGCCAGCTGCCCCCGGCCATGCGCCGCGCCCGCACGGCGAGGTCGATCTCGGCCACCCGCTCCGGCGTGGCGGGCTCGGGGATATCCTCGGGCGACAGCGTCCAGCTTGTGCCACTGCCCGCCTCGATCACGATGCCGGGCGGCTCCACGGCCGTGCCGCTATCGGGGTCCACCCAGCGGATCTCGATCGCATAGGTCACCCCCGGCTCCGGCCCGAGGGAGGGGCCGGTGTGATCGACGATCACCGGGCTGGTCTGGCTCAGCCGGTCGCGATGGGCCCAGCCGAGATGGATGGGTGAGGCGAGCAGCGCATCGCGATCGGGGGCGTAGCTGCCATCG
>JAFIEC010000072.1 GCA_020832725.1 Paracoccaceae bacterium
CCGGGGGGTCTTGTATTCGGCCACGATCACCAATGTCGGCCCCGATACGATGAAACGCGGGTCCTGGTTGGGGGTGGACTTGACCCCCCGTGTCACCATCAGGCGGATGTGGGCACCATGTTCCATGCCGTTGCGTGCCAGCGTCTCCTCGACTGCGGCCCGCAGCCCCGCCCGCCCCATGGGAAGCGCGATCGCCAGCGCCCGCGCCCCGCGCTCCAGCCGGTCGAGATGGGCGTCGAACTCGAGGATGCGCCCCCGGTGCAGGCGCAACCCCTCCCACACCCCGTCGCCAAAGCCGAAGCCCGCATCGAAGACCGACACCATCGCCTGCGCCCGGGGCAGGTAGGCACCGTTCACATGTACCAGAACATCCGAATTGCGCGGATCGTCGGCATAGCCCTGGGCAGAGGCGGCTGTGGGATCGGAGGCCGCGGCGGCCTCCGGGTCAGTTTCGAGACGGGTCATGGGCGCTCCTGCGGATCGGGCCGCCAAAGGTTCCGCCGATCCCCCGCCCTGTCAAGCGTGCCCGCGCATGAGGGGCCGCGACATGGGGGCCGGAGGTGGGGGATCCTGCGCCGTCGCGCTATTCCACCGTGACCGACTTGGCCAGGTTGCGCGGCTGGTCAATGTCGGTCCCCCGCGCGAGGGCGGTGTGGTAGGCCAGAAGCTGCACCGGCACCGCATAGAGGATGGGGGCCAGCAGCGGATCGGCATCGGGCATCATCACCACCTTCCAGGCATCTGCCCCCGCCGCCTCTGCCCCGGCGGCATCGCTGAGCAGGATGACCTTGCCGCCCCGGGCCATGACCTCGTGCATGTTCGAGACGGTCTTGTCGAACAGCCCGTCGCGGGGCGCGAGCACGACCACCGGCACACGCTCGTCGATCAGGGCGATGGGGCCGTGCTTGAGTTCGCCCGATGCATAGCCTTCGGCGTGTATATAGCTGATTTCCTTGAGCTTGAGCGCACCCTCAAGGGCCATCGGATACATCGTGCCACGGCCCAGGAACAGGACGTCCCGGGAATCGGCCAGCACGCGCGCCACGGCGGCGATCAGCCCCTCGCTCTGCAGCGCCAGTGCCACCAGCCGGGGCAGGGTGCCCAGCAGCCCGACAAGCTCGGCCTCCCGGCCCGCGTCGATCCGGCCCCGCTGCCGGGCCGCCAGCACCGCCAGCGCGGCCAGCACGGTCAGCTGTCCGGTGAACGCCTTGGTCGAGGCGACCCCGATCTCGGCCCCGGCCAGCGTCGGCAGGGCAAGATCCACTTCGCGGGCGATGGAGCTTTCGGGTGCGTTCACAAGGCCGAGCGTGCGCGCGCCCTGCTCGGCCAGATAGCGCAGTGCCGCCAGCGTGTCGGCCGTCTCGCCCGACTCGGAGACGACCAGCCCCACCCTGCCCTCGGGCACGGGAGGCTCCCGGTAGCGGTATTCCGAGGCGATATCGAGGTCCACCGGCAGGCCCGCCAGTTCCTCGAACCAGTAGCGGGCCACCCAGCAGGCGAAGAAGGCCGTGCCGCAGGCGGTCAGGCAAAGGCGCTGCGCGCTGGCGAAATCCACCTCGCCGGCGGGCAGGCGCACCTGCCCCGCCCCGACATCGGTGTAGGCGGCAAGGATATCGGCCAGAACCCGGGGCTGCTCTGCGATCTCCTTGGCCATGAAGTGCCGGTGCGCGCCCTTGTCGGCGGCGTCGCGGGGCAGCTCGATGTGGCGGATGGGGCGATTGACCAGCTGGCCCCGGGGGTTGCGGATGGTGGCACCCGCCCGGGTGATCACGGCGCGGTCGCCCTCGTCGAGATAGGTGATGCGGTCGGTCATGTGGCACAGCGCCAGCGCGTCGGAGCCGACATACATCTCGCCCTCGCCATGGCCTATGGCCAGAGGAGAGCCCTTGCGCGCCGCCACCAGCAGGTCGTCCTCGCCCTCGAACAGGAAACACAGCGCAAAGGCACCCTCCAGCCGGTCGAGCGTGGTGAAGGCTGCATCGGCGGGCGACAGGCCCTCGGCCAGATATCGCTCGCACAGAAGGGCGACCACCTCGGTGTCGGTTTCGGTGACAAAGGCGCGGCCGCCCTCGGCCAGTTCGGCGCGCAGCTCGCGGTAATTCTCGATGATGCCGTTATGCACGACCGCTACGGGCCCGGCCTGATGGGGGTGGGCGTTGGTGACGGAGGGCGCGCCATGGGTCGCCCAGCGGGTGTGCCCGATGCCGGCCTTGCCCGCCAGCGGCTCGTGGACCAGCAGGTCGGCAAGGTTCACCAGCTTGCCCACCGCCCGCCGCCGCCCGAGTGTGCCGTCATTGACCGTGGCGATCCCCGCGCTGTCATAGCCGCGGTATTCTAGCCGTCGCAGCCCTTCCATCAGAAAGGGTGCCGCTTCGTGACTGCCGAGGATTCCGACGATTCCGCACATGTTCCGCTCCTGCGCCCGAGGCGCGCCTCTTGTCGCCCGGCCCCCGGTGCCGTGGGCCTCTGGTTCAGTCGCGCCCCGCAGGGCGATGTCAGCCCGTCGTGCCCGCGTTACTGTTCCCGTCGCCGTCGCCGTCGCGAGTTTGCGCGCGGCGGGCGCGGATGGCCAGCAGCCGTTCCTTCAGCGCGCGGGCAAGGCCCGGCTTGTTGACCTGACGCGCCCGGCCAAGGGCCAGCGCCCCCGCCGGCACATCCTGCGTGACGACCGAACCGGAGGCCGTCATCGCCTCGGCCCCGATCTCGACCGGGGCCACCAGCGCGGTGTTGGAGCCGATGAAGGCCCGCGCTCCGATCACGGTGCGGTGTTTCATCACGCCATCGTAGTTGCAGGTGATGGTACCCGCGCCGACATTCGCCCCCGCCCCGACCTCGGCATCGCCGATATAGGATAGGTGGTTGACGCGGCTGCCCTCGCCGAGGATCGCCTCCTTGATCTCGACGAAATTGCCCACCCGCGCGTCGTTGCCCAGCTCGGCCCCCGTCCGCAGACGCGCAAAGGGTCCGACCACGGCGCCGGACCCGACATGTGCCCCCTCGAGGTGGCAGAAGGCGCGTATCTCGGCCCCCGTCTCGACGGTGACGCCGGGCCCGAAGACCACATTGGGGCCCACCATTGCGTCGCGTCCGATCCAGGTGTCATGGGCGAAGAAGATCGTCTCGGGGGCGATCAGCGTCACCCCCTCCGCCAGCGCCTCGGCCCGGCGTCGGGCCTGAAAGGCGGCTTCGGCCCGGGCGAGATCGGCGCGCGAGTTCACGCCCAGCGTCTCGTCCTCGGGGCAGGAGACGATTGCGGCGGTGCGTCCCCGGTGGCGGGCCAGCTCCACGATGTCGGTCAGGTAAAGCTCTCCGGCGGCATTGCCCGAGCCGACCTCGCCCACCAGTTCCAGCATCAGGCCCGCCGGGGCGCAGATGACGCCCGAATTGCACAGCCGGATCGCCAGCTCTTCGGGGCTTGCGTCGCGGGCCTCGACGATGCGCTCAAGACCGCCGCCTGCATCGCGCACCAGCCGCCCGTAGCGGCCCGGGTCGCTGGCCTCGAAGCCCAGGACCACCACATCCGCCCCGGCGGCGCGGGCAGCGCTCATGCGCTCCAGCGTCTCGGCGCGGATCAGGGGCGTGTCGGCGTAGAGGACGAACAGATCGCCCTCGAAACCCGCCAGCGCGGGCGCGGCACAGGCCACCGCATGGGCGGTGCCACGCTGCTCGGGCTGCTGGGCGATGCGGATATCGGGGTCCAGCGCGCGGGCGGCGGCGGCCACCTCCTCGCCGCCATGGCCGACGACAACGACGCTGACCTCGGGTGCCAGAGGTGCGGCCGACGCCAGCACATGGGCCAGAAGCGGTGCGCCGCCGATGCCGTGCAGGGCCTTGGGCCGGTCGGAGTTCATCCGCGTTCCGGCCCCTGCCGCAAGTATCACCACCGCAGTGGGCATGTCACACTCCCTTCGGGTTCGTTCTACCCCGCGCGCCGGGCGGCGCAAGTCCACCCCGCGCCTGTGGCGGCGCAAGCGCGGGCGACCGCTTCTGTCCCCTTGGCAGTGTTCTGTTCCCTTCGGCCATGCTGTGCAAGGGGCTGGTATCGGCGGCCCGGGTCACGTTTGACTGCGGAACATGACAGAATCGGCAGGGACCCGCCGGGAGGACATATGCGCAGCCTTATCTTCGATCTCGACGGAACGCTGGCCGATACCAGCGGTGACCTGATCGCTGCGGCCAATGCCGCTTTGCAGGAGATGGGCATGGGCATGCCGCTGCGTGCGCCCGGTGACGACGCCACCGCCTTTGCGGGGGGGCGGGCGATGCTGCGGCTGGGCCTTGCGCGGTCCGCCCCGTCGCTGGACGAAGCCGCGCGGGCGGCCCTTGTGGAGCGGGGATATCCGCGCCTGCTGCTGGCCTATGGTGCCGCGATCGACCGGCACACCCGGCTGTATCCCGGGGTGGAGGCCGCGCTGGACCGGCTGGGGGCTGCGGGCTGGGGGCTGGCCATCTGCACGAACAAGCCCGAGGCGCTGGCGGTGGAACTGGTGGCGCGGCTGGGCATCGCCGACCGTTTCGGCGCGCTGGTGGGGGCCGACACGCTGCCCCTGCGCAAGCCCGACCCGGCGCCGCTGCGCGAGGCCATCGCCCGGATCGGCGGCAGCACCGGGCGCGCCGCGCTTGTGGGCGACACCGTGACCGACCGGGAGACCGCGCGCGCGGCGGGTCTGCCCGCGATCCTTGTGACCTTCGGCCCAACCGGCGGGGCCGTGGCGGCGCTGGGGCCCGAGGGGTTGCTGGAGCATTACGACCATATCGAGGCTGTGGCCGAGCCGCTGGTGCGCTGAGCCACAGGCCGCCGGGGCCTCCTGCGCGGCGGTGATTGACGCCCGCCCCATGGCGCGGCACCTTGGCGGGGCGGTGCAGTGAGACCGTGGCGCAGATCGGCGGCGCAGATCGAAGGGGCGTGCGATGGACGAACGGTTCGAGGGGTCCTTCACCCAGCAGGAGCCGATTTCCGAGGAGGCCATAGCGGCTGCGGTCGCGGTGATGCGTTCGGGCCGTTTGCATCGCTACAACGTGGCCCCCGGCGAGGTGGCCGAGGTCGCCCTGCTGGAGGAGGAATTCGCCCGGGCCACGGGCGCGCGGTTCTGCCTTGCGGTCGCTTCGGGCGGCTATGCCATGTCCTGTGCGCTGCGCGCGCTTGGGGTGGGCCCGGGGGATGCGGTGCTGTCGAACGGCTTTACGCTGGCACCCGTGCCCGGGGCGATCGCCTCGGTGGGCGCGCACCCGGTGCTGGTCGAGACGACCGAGGCGCTGACCATCGATCTCGACGATCTGGCCGCGCGGATCGAGGCGACGGGCGCGCGGGTGCTGCTCTTGTCGCACATGCGCGGGCATGTCTGCGACATGGACCGGCTGATGGCGCTGTGCGACGCGGCCGGCGTGTCCGTGGTGGAGGATTGCGCCCATACCATGGGCGCGCGCTATCGTGGTGTGCCCTCGGGGCGGCACGGGCGGGTCGGGTGCTATTCGACCCAGACCTACAAGCACATCAATTCGGGCGAGGGCGGGCTGATCGTCAGTGACGATGCCGAGGTGATAGCGCGGGCGGTGGTGCTGTCGGGCAGCTACATGTTCTATGCCCGCCACAGCGCTGCGCCGCCCCCCGAGGCCTTTGCCGATGTGCGCCTGGAGATGCCCAATTGCTCGGGCCGGATGGACAATCTGCGCGCCGCGATCCTGCGCCCGCAGGTGCCCTTGCTTGAGGCGCGGCGACAGGCCTGGGAGGCCCGCTATCGGGTGATCGAATCCGGGCTTGCGGGCGTGGCGGGGGTGCAGCTTGTTCCCCGCGCGGCAGAAGAGGAATTCGTGGGCTCCTCGTTCCAGTTCCTGCTGCCGGGCTGGCCGGGGGAGGCGGTGCGCGCGATGGTGGCCCATTGCGCGGCGCGGGGGGTGGAGCTGAAATGGTTCGGCGCGCCCGAACCGGTGGGTTTCACATCGAGCTATCGCAGCTGGCGCTATGCCGGGCTGCAGGATCTGCCGCGCACCGATGCGCTGCTGGCCGGGCTGATCGACCTGCGCCTGCCGCTGACCTTTGATCTGGAGGATTGCGCCAGGATCGCTCGAATCATCGCGGGCGGGGTGGCGGCCACCCTTCCCGGCCTCGATGCCGCCCCGCCCCCGGGCGACATGCGCGCCGCAGAATAGGCGCAGCAGCGCGGAACTTGCGCCGGCGGCGCAGCGGCGCGGAACTTGCGCCGGAGGCGCAGCCGTGCTTCACGCGATGCACGGTTGACGCAGGGGAGTACAGACATGCGCGCATTCGTCTTTCCGGGCCAGGGAGCGCAGGTGATCGGCATGGGCCGGGCTCTGGCAGAGGCCTATGCGCCCGCCGCCCGGGTCTTCGAGGAGGTGGACGAGGCGCTGTCCGAGCCGCTGTCGCATCTGATCTGGGAGGGCGAGATCGAGGCCCTGACCCTGACCCAAAACGCCCAGCCGGCGCTGATGGCGACCTCGCTGGCCGCGGTGGCGGCGCTGCGGGCCGAAGGCGCGGGGGTGGAGGCTGCGGCCTTTGTCGCCGGTCACAGCCTTGGCGAGTATTCGGCGCTCTGTGCCGCCGGCGCGCTGAGCCTGCACGACACGGCCCGGCTGCTGCGGCTGCGCGGGCAGGCGATGCAGCGCGCGGTGCCGGTGGGCGTGGGGGCCATGGCCGCCATCCTGGGCCTTGACCGCGCTGCGGTGGAGGAGGTGGCCCGTGAGGCCGCTCAGGGTGAGGTCTGCGAGGCGGCCAACGACAACGATCCCGCGCAGGTGGTCGTCTCGGGCCATGCGGGGGCGGTGGCGCGCGCCACCGAGATCGCCAAGGCGCGCGGGGCGAAACGCGCCCTGATGCTGCCGGTCTCGGCCCCGTTTCACTGCGCCCTGATGAAGCCCGCCGCCGAGGAGATGCGGGCGGCTCTGGCGACGGTGGAGATCGCCACACCCCTTGTGCCCGTGGTCGCCAATGTGCGCGCCGAGGCGGTCAGCGCCCCCGAGACCATCCGCGCGCTGCTGGTGGAGCAGGTCACCGGCGCGGTCCGCTGGCGCGAAAGCGTGGCGTGGAGGGGCGCGCAGGGCGGGGGCGAGTTGTGGGAAGTGGGGGCGGGCAAGGCCCTCTCGGGCATGATCCGGCGCATCTCGCGCGAGGCCGAAACCCGCGCTGTCGGCACGCCCGACGAGGTGCGGGCGGCGGCGGCCGGTGCTACGGCTGCCGGGCAGCAAGCCCGTCAGGATTGATCGGCGCGCGCGGTTTCCTATCTTTCCGGAGAGGCTGAACGGAGGATGCCATGGACGCGGAACGCAAGGCCCGGGCAGAGGAGGCGCGCGCGCGTATCCTCGCCTCGGGTAATCAGGACCTGATCGACCGCCTTTATCTGCTGGAGGCCAGTCAGGGCGCGCAGGGCCAGCATGGCGCGCACGCCAATGCACCGGCGCCGTCCGCGCTCGGGGGGGCGTCGCTGCTGGGGACCGCCGCGGCGGTTGCAGGGGGTGTCTGGCTGGGCAACCTGCTGACCGGAATGACCCTGTCGTCCGCCATGCGCGACGATTTCGGTGCCGTGGCCGAGGGCATGGGCCTTGACCCCGGCGCGCTGGGCCTCGGGACGCTGGCAAGCGCCGGTCTGATGGAGGATCTCGGCCTTTCAGACCTCGGCATCGGCGACATCGGCGAGGGGCTGGGCGACTTCTTCGACATCTGAGGCCCGTGGCCGACAGCGCCAGCGCGGGGCCGGCGCGGGGCAGGTTGGCATCGCGGCCCGGTGCCGCTAGAGAGGCGCCGCCATCACAGGGGAGAGGCCCATGTTCGACCTGAGCGGAAAGCGCGCGCTGATCACCGGCGCGACGGGGGGAATCGGCGGTGCGATCGCATCGGCGCTGCATGCCGCTGGTGCCGAGGTGGCGCTGTCGGGCACGCGTGAGGAGCCGCTGGCCGAACGCGTGGCCGCCCTGGGCGCACGCGCCCACGCGCTGGCCTGCAACCTGTCGGACCCGTCCGCAGTCGAGGCCCTGCCGGGGCGGGCGGCAGAGGCAATGGGCGGCGTGGACATTCTGGTCAACAACGCCGGGATCACCCGTGACGGGCTGTTCATGCGCATGTCCGACGAGGATTGGTCTGCCGTGCTCGAGGTGAACCTCACGGCAAGCTTTCGTCTGTGCCGGGGCGTTCTGCGCGGCATGATGAAGGCCCGCTGGGGCCGGATCGTGAACATCTCCTCGGTTGTCGGGGCCACCGGCAACCCGGGGCAGGGGAATTACGTGGCCTCAAAGGCGGGCCTGGTGGGCATGACCAAGGCGCTGGCCCAGGAAGTGGCCTCGCGCGGGGTGACGGCGAATTGCGTGGCACCGGGCTATATCGCCACCCCCATGACCGACAAGCTGAACGAGGAGCAGAACGCCCGCCTCATGGCCCATATCCCCGCGGGCCGCATGGGCACACCCGAGGATGTGGCTGCGGCGGTGCTCTATCTGGCAAGCCCGGGGGCCGCCTATGTCACCGGCCA
Organism: Paracoccaceae bacterium; assembly: GCA_020832725.1. Taxonomy (GTDB): domain Bacteria; phylum Pseudomonadota; class Alphaproteobacteria; order Rhodobacterales; family Rhodobacteraceae; genus JAFIEC01. The sequence goes on from JAFIEC010000072.1 coordinate 8,481, forward strand.
GACGCTGCACGTGAACGGCGGGATGGCCATGATCTGAGGGGCCGGGCCCCATGGGCGCGCGGTTTGCGAAATCGTTTGCCCCCGGATCGCTTTGTGCTATAGGCCCGCCCATCTGGCGGGTCCCCCGGCACCCGACCGGACCGGGCGGTTGCAGGAGAATCCCGCCCCCGCGGCCGGTCTCCAGGGCCAGAGCGGTGCGAAAGGGCGGGTTCGCAACAGGCAACGCCGTCCGGCGCGGCCGGACGAGATCAGGCGGGGAAACCCGCAGAATATGAGGAACGGACAACATGAGCGACATCGCGGATCGCGTGAAGAAGATCGTGGTCGAACATCTCGGCGTGGACGAGGACAAGGTGACCGACACCGCGTCGTTCATCGACGATCTGGGTGCCGACAGCCTTGACACTGTCGAGCTTGTCATGGCCTTCGAGGAGGAATTCGGGATCGAGATCCCCGACGACGCGGCCGAAACGATCCAGACTTTCGGCGACGCGGTGAAGTTCATCACCGACGCTCAGTAAGGGCCTCGTTGCTCCGGGCCGAATGGCCCGGGACGGTCCTCATGGGATCTGGCGCGCCTCTGGCAAGGGGCGCGCCATTTGCGTATCTGAAGAAGAGAGTGACCGGGGCGGGCGCGCAGCCCGGCAGGAGGCGACGATGACGGACGCGGACCCCTTCATTCTCGATTTCGACCCCGCTCCGGGCGTGGCCGACGAGGTAGCCCCCGGCGTGCGGCGGGTGCTGGCGCCCAACGCCTCGCCCATGACCTTTCGGGGCACCAACACCTATCTGGTGGGCACGGAGGCGGTGGCGATCATCGATCCGGGGCCGGGCGATGCAGGCCATCTGGAGGCGATCCTGGCCGCAGTTGGACCAGAGGCGCGGGTCAGCCATGTCGTGGTGACCCATGCGCACAGCGATCACTCGACCCTTGCCCCCGCGCTGGCACGTGCCACCGGCGCACCCATCTGCGGCTTCGGGCCCCCCGGTGCGGGGCGCGCGCCCGACATGGAGCGGATGGCCGCCGAAGGCGCGCTGGGCGGCGGCGAGGGGGTGGACGAGGGCTTTGCCCCCGACATCCTGCTGGGCGAGGGCGACGTGCTGGAGGGGCCGGGCTGGCGGCTGGAGGCGCTGTGGACCCCGGGGCATTTTGCGGGGCATCTGTCGTTCGCGCTGGCGGATGCGGGGGTGCTGTTCAGCGGCGATGCGGTGATGAGCTGGTCGACCACGCTGGTCTCGCCGCCCGATGGCGACCTCACCGCCTTCATGGCCGCGATGGCCCGGCTGCAGCAGCGTGACGACCGGCTCTATCTGCCGGGACATGGCGCGCCGCTGCCCGAGCCGGGGCGCATGCTGGCCCACCAGATCGCCCACAGGCAGGCCCGCGAGGCGCAGATCCTGGCAGCGCTGGCCGCCGGGCCCGACGATGCTGCGGGGCTGGCGGGGCGCATCTATACGGGGCTCGCGCCTGCGCTGCTGCCCATGGCCGCGCGCAACGTGCTGGCACATCTGATCGATCTTGCCCGCAGGGAGCTGGTCACGCCCGAAGGCGGCCTGTCGGCCGCTGCCCGATTCCGCCGCCTCTGAGGCGTTTTCGCGGCCACACCCTCTGGACGCCGCCCCGACCCGGTGCTAAAGCGCCCCTCGCGTGTTCCGGCGTAGCTCAGTGGTAGAGCAGTTGACTGTTAATCAATTGGTCGTAGGTTCGAATCCTACCGCCGGAGCCAGTGCTTTCCCCATTTCTGTCCAGTGCGTGCGGGTCTGCCGGTGGCGGCGGATTTGCGGCCTGGAATCGCGGAGCAGGACCCCGGGGGCGACGGGGCATCCCATTGACAGGCCCGCGCTTCGGCCCCAAGGTCCGGCGCCATTGGCGGGCGCTGGTTCGCCCGGAAGGATGATCCATGGCTGTCGTCGTCGTCGAATCGCCTGCCAAGGCGAAAACGATCAACAAGTATCTGGGGCCCGATTTCACGGTTCTCGCCTCCTACGGGCATGTGCGCGACCTGCCGGCCAAGGACGGATCGGTGGACCCGGAGCAGGGTTTCGACATGAAGTGGGAGGTCTCGCCGGGCGCGCAGAAGCATCTGCGCGCGATCGCCGACGCCCTCGCCGATGACAACCGGCTGATCCTCGCCACCGACCCCGACCGCGAGGGAGAGGCGATCTCGTGGCATCTGCTGGATGCGCTGCAGCGCAGGCGGGCCATCGGCAAGGGCACCCGGGTGGAGCGGGTGGTGTTCAATGCCATCACCCGCAATGCCGTGACCGAGGCGATGAAGGCCCCGCGGGAGATCGACATGGCGCTGGTGGAGGCCTATCTGGCCCGCCGCGCGCTGGACTACCTTGTGGGTTTTACCCTGTCGCCGGTGCTGTGGCGCAAGCTGCCGGGAGCCAAGTCTGCGGGCCGGGTGCAGTCGGTCGCGCTCAAGGTGATCGTCCGGCGCGAGATGGAGATCGAGAAGTTCCGCGCCGAGGAATACTGGACGGTCAGCGCGGCCCTGCTTACGCCCCGGGGCAAGCCCGTGGAGGCCCGGCTGGTGGAGCGGGGCGGCGAAAAGCTCGACAAGATGAGCCTGCGCAGCGCCGCCGATGCCGAGCTGGCGGTGCAGGCGGTGGCCTCGCGAGCGCTGAGCGTGCAATCGGTCGAGGCCCGGCCCGCTAACCGCAACCCTGCGGCGCCCTTCATGACATCCACCCTGCAGCAGGAAGCCAGCCGCAAGTTCGGCATGGGCGCGCGGCAATGCATGAGCGCGGCCCAGCGGCTCTATGAGGCGGGCCATATCACCTACATGCGTACCGACGGCATCGACATGGCGCCCGAGGCGGTCATGGCCGCCCGCGACGAGATCTCCCGGCGGTTCGGGGCCGAATACGTGCCGAAAAGCCCGCGCATGTACAAGAACAAGGCCAAGAACGCCCAGGAGGCGCATGAGTGCATCCGGCCCACCGACATCGGCCGTGACCCGGCGGCGCTGGGCCTGTCCGATTCCGATCAGCGGCGGCTCTACGAGCTGATCTGGAAACGGACGATCGCCTGCCAGATGGAGGCCGCGCGGCTGGAGCGCACGAGTGTGGATATCGGCAGTGCCGATAGCGGCGTGCGGCTGCGCGCTTCGGGGCAGGTGGTGCTGTTCGACGGCTTTCTCAAGGTCTACGAGGAGGGGCGTGACGACGACGGCACCGAGGATGGTGACGGCGCACGCCTGCCGCAGATGGCCGTGGGCGAGGCGCTGCGTGCCGATGCCGGGGCCTATGGCGGCGAGGGACGCGGGACGGGCGAGCGGCGCCTGTCGGCGGATGCCGCCGTGCAGGCGGTCCAGAGCTTCACCCAGCCGCCGCCCCGCTTTACCGAGGCCACGCTGGTCAAGAAGATGGAAGAGCTGGGCATCGGCCGGCCCTCCACCTATGCCAGCATCGTCTCGACCATCCAGGAACGGGGCTATGTCACCAAGGACCGCAATCGCCTGATCCAC
>JAFIEC010000082.1 GCA_020832725.1 Paracoccaceae bacterium
TGCTGCCATTGCGCATGATCTGGTATTCCTTGTCGGTCAGGGTCAGCGCGGGCGCGACGGTGATGGAATCACCGGTATGCACGCCCATGGGGTCGATGTTCTCGATGGCGCAGACGATGATCGCGTTGTCGGCACGGTCGCGCACGACCTCCATCTCGAATTCCTTCCAGCCCAGCAGGCTTTCGTCGATCAGCACCTGCCCGACCGGAGAGGCGTCGAGGCCGGTGCGCACGATCCGCTCGTAATCGTCGCGGTTGTAGGCGACGCCACCGCCCGTTCCGCCCAGCGTGTAGGCGGGGCGGATGATGGCCGGCAGGCCCACCTCTTCCAGCACGCCCAATGCTTCGGCCAGCCCGGTCGCCAGATCGCGCCGGCCATCGGCGCGCAGGGGGGCGGTGATGATGGCGGCGCGCGGGTTTTCCAGCCCGATCCGGTCCATCGCCTCGCGGAAGAGCCTGCGATCCTCGGCCATTTCGATCGCGGCGCGGCGCGCCCCGATCATCTCCACACCGAATTTCGCAAGCGTGCCGTCTTCCTCCAACGCAAGTGCGGTGTTCAGCCCGGTCTGCCCGCCCATGGTGGGAAGCAGCGCGTCGGGGCGCTCCTTTTCGATGATGCGGGCCACGACCTCGGGGGTGATCGGCTCGATATAGGTCGCGTCGGCCAGCCCGGGATCGGTCATGATGGTGGCGGGGTTGGAATTGACCAGCACCACCCGATACCCCTCCTCGCGCAGGGCCTTGCAGGCCTGGGCGCCGGAATAGTCGAACTCGCAGGCCTGCCCGATGACGATGGGCCCCGCGCCGATGATGAGGATCGAGGAGATGTCGGTGCGTTTGGGCATTGGGGATCCTGGGTTGCGGGGGCGCTGCGCAAATTGTCGTGGGTTATAGCCGCCGCACCCACGGGTGCAACCGGAAAGCCCGCCCCGGCGGGGGCGGGCCCTGATGCGACGTCGACCGCCTCGGGGGGCCTCAGGCGGGCTGGCGCTTGCGGGCAGGGCGGGCCTGCTCCGGTGCATGGGCGGGATAGAGATAGTCGCGCGAGACGGGCACGGAATCGTTGTCGAGAGCCAGCTGGAACTGGAAAACAACCTGCGCACCATAGCGGAAGCTCATCTCGCAGGCCAGCAGATAGAAACGCCACATCCGGCAGAACCGCTCGTCATACAGCGCGCGGGCGGCGTCGATATTCGCCTCGAACCGCGTCAGCCAGTGGCGCAGCGTCTCGGCGTAATGCAGCCGCCACACCTCCACATCGGCGATCACCAGCCCCTCCTTCTCGATGGCGGCCGAGGATTCGGAGAGGGCCGGGCAATAGCCGCCCGGAAAGATGTACTTCGTGAGCCAGGCATTGGTGGAGCCCGGGGGCGTGCTCCGTCCGATCGTATGCACGAGCGCCACGCCGCCGGGTGCCAGTCGCTCGCGGATGGTGCGGAAATACTCCCGGTAATGGGGCACGCCCACATGCTCGAACATGCCCACCGAAACGATGCGGTCGAAAGTTTCGGTCACATCGCGATAGTCCCGCAACTCGAATCGGGCCTGCCCGGCAAGGCCCGCATCCCGGGCCCGGCGGTTCGAGAGCGCGTGCTGTTCCGTCGAAAGGGTGACACCCGTCACATCAGCCCCGAAATCCCGCGCCAGCATCAAGCCAAGCCCGCCCCAGCCGCTGCCGATGTCGAGAACCCGCATTCCCGGCTCGATCAGCAGCTTGCGCGCGATGTGACGCTTCTTGGCGGTCTGGGCGGCGTCCAGGCTCATGCCGGGTTTCGGGAAATAGGCACAGGAATATTGCCGGTCGGCATCCAGAAACAGATCATAAAGCGCGCCTGACAGGTCGTAGTGATGCGCGACGTTCACCCGTGACCGCGCCGCCGGATTGTATTGCCAGACCCACCGCAGCGCGCGACGCAGTCCCAGAACGGCGCGGCGCAAGCCCTTGGTTTGCAAGCCGTAATCATTGCGGAACGCCAGTTCGAGCAGCCCTTCGAGGTCGTCGTTCCCGATGGTCAGGCGCCCGTCCATGTAAGCCTCGCCCAAGGCAAGGTCGGGGTTGAGGGCCATCGCGCGCAGGGTCGCTGTGTCGTGGATGCGCAGCTGCACATCCGGCCCTGTCCCGGCCGTGCCCCATCTGATCCGCGTACCGTCGGGCAGGTCGGCGGTCACACGGCCGACCCGGATGAGTGGCCGCATGGCCCTGTCGAGAAGTCCTGTCCACATGCCATCACCTCGGTCGTTGACTCGACTGTCGTCGACCCAAGCCTCGCGCGGCGATCGTGAGAGCCGCGAAGGCTCGGATCACTTCCGGGAGGAAAGGCATCCTTTCCTGCCGCTGCACTGGATAAGGATATTTTGCCCCGGCGAAGCCCTTCTGTCCAGTGTGCCGCGGGAAATCGGGCCGCAGGTGGCGGCTGTCGGATTTCGTTGACATATGTCAACTCAGGTTGACAGGTGGCCCGCTAGGCTTTTCCGAAAGCGGAGGGTCATCCATGCGTATCGTCTTTGTTCACCCAAATTACCATTCCGGCGGTGCCGAGATCGCAGGCAACTGGCCGCCCGCCTGGGTGGCCTATCTGACGGGGCATTTGCGGGCAGCGGGGTTCGATGACATCCACTTCATCGACGCCATGACCAACCACATGAGCGACGAGACGCTGGCCGCCAGGCTCGCCGAGCTTGATCCCGATATTGTCGGCACGACGGCGATCACCCCGGCGATCTACACCGCCGAAGAGGTGCTGGCGATCGCTCGGCGCGTCGTGCCTCGGGCGTTGCGGGTCCTGGGGGGCATCCATGCGACCTTCATGTATCGGCAGGTGCTGACCGAGGCGCCGCAGGTGGAGGTGATCGTCCGGGGCGAGGGCGAGGAGATCATGACCGAGCTTGTCCGCGCTGTCGCGGCCGGCAAATGGCCCGAGGGCCGGCGCGCCATCCGCGGGCTGGCCTTTCGCGAAGGCGACGAGATCGTGGCGACACAGGCCGCCCCCACCGTCAAGGATATCGATGCGATCGACCCGGACTGGTCGCTGCTGGAATGGGACAAGTACATCTACATCCCCCTTGGCGTGAAGGTGGCCATTCCCAACATGGCGCGCGGATGCCCCTTTACCTGCTCGTTCTGCTCGCAGTGGAAATTCTGGCGCGACTACCGCGTACGCGATCCGATCAAGGTGGTGGACGAGATCGAGCGTCTGGTGAACGACCACGGCGTGGGCTTCTTCATCCTCGCCGACGAGGAACCCACGATCAACAGGCGCAAGTTCGTCCAGTTCTGCGAAGAGCTGATCGCGCGCGGCCTGCCCGACAGGATCAAGTGGGGCATCAACACCCGCGTCACCGATATCTGGCGCGACAGGGACCTGCTGTCGTTCTACCGCAAGGCGGGGCTGGTCCATGTCAGCCTCGGCACCGAGGCGGCCGCGCAGATGAAGCTCGACCAGTTCAACAAGGAACCCACCGTCGCCCAGAACAAGGAGGCGCTTCGCCTGCTGCGCGAGGCCGACATCTTCGTGGAGGCACAGTTCATCGTGGGTCTCGACAACGAGACGCCCGAGACACTGGAGGAGACCTTCCAGATGGCGTGGGACTGGCAGCCGGACCTTGCCAACTGGGCGATGTACACGCCCTGGCCGTTCACGCCGCTGTTCCAGGAATTGCGCGATCAGGTCGAGATCTTCGACTTCTCCAAGTACAATTTCGTCACGCCCATCATGAAGCCCGCCGCCATGAGCCGCGGCGCGCTGCTGGACGGGGTGCTGAAGAACTACCGACGCTTCTACATGCGCAAGGCGCTGTTCCATTACCCCTGGCGCGGGACCGGCTTTCGGCGCCGCTATCTTCTCGGATGCCTCAAGGCCTTCCTCAAGGCCGGGGTGGGGCGAACCTTCTATGACCTCGGCAAGGTCGGGTATTGGGGGCCGCAGTCGAAGGACAAGGTGGATTTCGGCTTTGACACCACCCGGACCATCGCCGACGCGCAGATGGCCGATTGGGAGGCGCAGGCCGACCGGGCCGCGCGCAAGCGCGAGCGGCAGGAAGCCGTGCGCGCCCAGGGCAAGGCCCGCGCTGCCGACAGGGCGGCGGTCGGGGCGGCCGCAGGAAGGGGTGATCCGGATGCGGGCTTCCGCATGCCCAACGGTGCCCAGATCATGGCCTGCGGCGGCGGCCGGGAGCAGCTTCCCGACGATTTCGAGGTGAGCGCCGAAGAACACACCGCCCGGGCGACGGAGCCCGCAGAATAGGGGATCGGAGGCCCGGGCCGCCGGGGCTTGTGAGGGCCTTCGGTGATCCGGGTTCGCCACGGGTGCCGGGCAGGGTGGCGGTTGCGCCGCAGGCCCTGCCGGGGGCGTACCCTGACTGGTGGAGGGGGATATGCGCGATCTGACCCGAGAGACATCACCCGCACCGGCGGGCACCCCGAAGAGATCGCCGGAGGGGGCGCGCATCGGTCCCAATGCGGTGCTGCAGATGGTGGCGCCGCTGCAGGCGCATCTGGGCGCGGCGGGGGCGGATGCGCTTCTTGCCCGGGCGGGGCTGGGGCGGCTGCCCGATGGCAGCGCCATGATCCCCGAAGCGCAGGCGGCTGCCCTGCACCAGAGGCTGCGGGCCGAATTGCCTGCGGCGGCACCCGCCATCGCCCGGGCTGCTGGGCTGGGCACGGGGGACTACATTCTCGCCCACCGCATTCCCCGGCCAGCGCAGGCGGTGTTGCGGCTGATGCCCGCGCCTCTGGCCGCGCGCATGCTGGCGCGGGCCATTGCCCGGCACGCCTGGACATTCGCGGGGTCGGGTCGGTTCCGCATCCTGTCTCGGGCAGAGCTGGCGCGGGAGCGGGCGGCTCCACGCCACCCGCCTCCCGGGTCTGACAGGCTGGGGCTGGCCGCTGCCCCCGCAATGGCCGCTGCCCCCGCCGCCCCCGCCGCGCCCGTGGGCCCCGATGCGGGCATCGCCACCGTTGCTCGGGTTGTAGGGGTCGATTGCGTCGCCCCGGCCGCAGGCGTCGCTCCGCCGTGGCGGGCGCGGGGCCCCCCCCCCGCCCCCCCCCCCCCCGGCCGGCGGGGGGCCCCCCCCCCCCCCCCGG
>JAFIEC010000090.1 GCA_020832725.1 Paracoccaceae bacterium
CTGCCCCGTCCTGTGCCTGCTCCGAGGCAACGCTCTCGGGTCGGGGTCGGCTGGTCGGAAGCCGGGGTGCCGGGCCCGCTCCGGCCGGACGCGGGACGCGCGTCCCGGGGGCATTGGACGCGGGGCCAGCCTGGGCGGAACGGGCCACCGAGACGACCTTGCGCCCTGCGGAATCGCTTGTCGCCGGGGGCGGCGGGGCAAGGGCGGGCGCGGCTGGCGTGCCTGTAGCCGAAGGCGCGGCGGTGACCGAGAAACGCGCCCGTCGCGTGGCCAGTTCGGACCCATCACCCCGTGCCCCGTCCTGGTCGTTCCCTGCGGGCGGGGCATCCCCGTCTGCGGGGCCATTCTGTGCGGTGCGGCGACTGGAAAAGGCGGGGGCGGGCCCGTCGGCGGATTGCCCTTCAGTGACAGGCGAGGGCGCTGCGGATGCGTCGCCGGACGAGGTGGCGACGGCAGCGCCGCCGGTGTCCGGCTCTGGCCCGGTTGCCGCCTTGCCCGGGGCCGGGTCGGGTTGCGCCAGGTTCCCGCCCGCGCCGGTGGGTGCCGCCCGCGCGCCGCCATTGGCTCCCCGGGTCAGCAATTCCGCCGGCGGCGGCGCGGCGCTGCTGTCACTCACCTCGACAGGGGCCGCGTCGCGCTCGATCCCGGTGATGCCGCGTCGTTCGGCGGCCCGTGTCAGGCCCAGAAACGGCTCTCCGGCAAAAGTCCCGCTCTCGGGCCGAGCGACAAAGCAGACGGGCGCGAGGCGATGGTTGGCCGCGAATTCCTCCGCCTCGGCCAGAGTCTCGCGGGCAACGACCGCGACCTGGACAACCGGGCCCTCTCCCGACCAGTCGAAGACCAGATCCCCGACCCCATAGGGTGTGCGCCCGTCAAGGGCATGGGCGATCTGGGCACGGCGGCTGTCTTCGTCGGGGCCGGGCGCTTCGATATCCAGATAGAGGATCTGGGAGTTCGGAATCACCAGCTTGACGCCAAAACCCTTGCCGCCCAGGCGCGCGGCGGTGGCACGCAGGCTGGCGAGGCTTTCGCCCAGGGCGGGATCGTCCAGATCGACCGTGCCCACCTCGACCCAGCCGCCATTGGCAGCGCGGCTCAGCAGGGTGATCCCTGCATGTCCGAGGTCGAGGGCGAAATCGGGTCTGAAGCTTGCGGTCATCGGCGTCCTGATTACGCATTGCACAGGCTGCAGGAAAGAGCCCCGCACCCGCGACCGCCATGTTCTAGCAGGAAACCGCCGAGATCGGAAACACAGTTCTGCACGCGGCTTGTGCCATCACGCCCCGGCGCGCAGGCTGTTGCTGCATTGGGGAGGAAAGATGGTGCACGCGAAACACAGGACATCCGGAGCAGGCTGGCGCGGCGCAGCGGTGCTCGTGGTCATGCTGGGCCTGTTGCTTGCCGGGCTGCCCGAGGGGTCCGCCCGCGCGAACGAGGCTCCGGCATCCCTGCCCTGCCTGGCGGTGCGGGCCGAGGGGGTGGTGCGCGCAGCGCCCGACATGGCGCGGCTGAACGTGTCGGTGCGGGCCGAGGCCACCAGCGCCGGTGCCGCCATGCAGGACGTCGCCGCACGCGTGGCGCGCGTGCTTGCGGCGTTGGAGGAGGCGGGCATTCCGGCACGCGACATCCAGACTGCGGCGCTGTCACTGGGTCCGCGACATGAGCATCGTCCCGGCCAGCCCCCGCGGCTTGCCGGGTTCGAGGCGAACACCCGCATTGCGCTGCGGCTGAGCGATCTGGAGGCGGTGGGCGGCCTGATCGACTCGCTTGTGGCGGCGGGGGCGGAGGGGTTGTCCGGTCTCGCCTTCGATCTGGCGGACAGCACCGCGCCGATGGATGCCGCCCGCGAGAAAGCGGTGGCCGAGGGGCTGCGGCGCGCCCGCCTTCTGGCCGAGACCGCCGGGATGGCGCTTGGCCCCCTGCTGGAGCTGCGGGAAGAGAACGGGGCCCCGAGCTTTGCGCCGATGATGCGTGCCGAAGCGATGGCGGCGGATGGCGTACCCCTCGCCCCCGGAGAGCTGGAGTTCCGTGCCACCGTCACGATGCGTTTTGCGCTGGTGCCGTACGGGGAGTGACGCTGAGGGCGCAACGCCCTCAAGACATGAAATGTTCCACGCCAGGGCTGGTTGCGTTCCAGAATTACAACCCAGGGTTGTTGATCGCCATTTGGTGACCTGCGTATCGCCAAATGAAACGGCCCGGCACTTCGACCGGGCCGCATGCGTGCTGGCGCGTCAGGCGGAGGCCTTGGCCAGTGCCTGATCGAGATCGGCGATCAGATCGTCGGGATCCTCGATTCCGATGGACAGCCGGACCACGTCGGGTGCGGCACCGGCGGCGACCTGCTGAGCCTCTGTCAACTGGCGGTGGGTCGTCGATGCCGAATGGATGATCAGCGAGCGTGTATCGCCGAGGTTCGCGACATGGCTGAACAGCTCCAGGCTGTCGATCAGCTTCACGCAGCCGTCATAGCCGGCCTTGAGCGAGAAGGTGAACAGCGCCCCCGCGCCCTTGGGGCAGATGCGCGGCACCCGCGCATTGTAGGGCGAGGAGGGCAGCCCGGCATAGGTGACATAGGCCACGCGGGGATCGCGCTCCAGCCAGCTGGCCACCTTGACCGCGTTTTCCACATGGCGCTGCATCCGCAGGCTGAGCGTCTCGATGCCCATCAGCGTGTAATGCGCACCTTGCGGGTTCATCGTCATGCCAAGGTCGCGCAGGCCGATGGCGATCCCGTGGAAGGTAAAGGCCAGCGCCCCGAAGGTCTCGTGGAACTTCAGCCCGTGATAGGCAGGCTCGGGTTCGGAGAGCGAGGGGAACTTGCCGGATGCCGACCAGTCGAACCGCCCCGAATCCACGATGGCACCGCCCGTCACGGTGCCGTTACCGGTGAGGTACTTGGTGGTCGAATGCACCACCAGGGTCGCACCATGATCGATGGGGCGGCAGAGATAGGGCGTCGCGGAAGTGTTGTCGACGATCAGCGGCAGGCCTGCCTCGTCGGCCACGGCGGCCACGGCGTCGAGATCGGTGATGTAGCCGCCCGGGTTGGCGATCGACTCGCAGAAGATGGCGCGGGTATCGTCATCGATGGCGGCCCGCAGGGCGTCCAGATCGTCGAAATCGACAAAAGTCGCCGACCAGCCAAAGCGCCGGATCGTCTGTGTGAACTGGGTCACGGTGCCGCCGTAAAGCCGGGTGGAGGCGATGAGGTTGCGCCCCGGGCCCATCAGCGGAAACAGCGCCATGATCTGTGCCGCGTGCCCCGACGAGCAGCAGACTGCGCCCGCGCCCCCCTCCAGCGCCGCGATCCGTTCCTGGAGCACCGCGACCGTGGGGTTGGTCAGCCGCGAATAGATGAAGCCGACTTCCTGAAGGTTGAACAGGGCCGCCGCATGGTCGGAATCGCGAAAGACAAAGGCGGTGCTCTGGTAGATCGGGGTCTGGCGGGCGCCGGTGGCCGGATCGGGGCGGCTGCCCGCGTGGACCTGAAGCGTGTCGAAACCGTAGGCGGGTGCGTCGGGCATTCTGTCCTCCCTCGTGGATGCGCGCGGAGGCTAGTCGATCGCGCCCGGCCCGTCCATCGGCCCCGGGGGACGCAACGACGGAAAGGAGGCAGGTGCACATCGGAACGAAGCCCGTGAACCTGGGCCCGAAGGCCGGGGCTGTTCAGGCACGTGTTCCCCACAGCGGGGCGAAATCGGAATTGTTGTCCCCGGGACGAAGGCCCTGCGCGACCCGGGCCGGTCGCATGCCGGCAAAAGCGCGCCCGTGCCGCAGCCAGGCCGGGCCTCGGCCCTTTTCCAGCGGGCCGCCACCTGCTACCTGCAAGGCCTGTGACGGCACGCCCGGAGACGCCAATGCCCACGCCCTTTCATCTTGCGCTGAATGTCGATGATCTGGACGCCGCCCGCACCTTCTATGGCGAGGTGCTGGGCTGTGCCGTAGGCCGCTCCACCGACACCTGGGTGGATTTCGATTTCTTCGGTCATCAGCTCTCGCTGCATCTGGGCCCCCTGCTGGAGACCCGGGCCACCGGCCGCGTCGGGGAGCATATGGTGCCCATGCCCCATTTCGGCCTCGTGCTGTCCCTGCCCGAGTGGGAGGCGCTGGCCGCACGGCTGCAGGCGGCCGGTACGGCCTTTGTCATCCCGCCCCAGACCCGCTTTGCCGGCGAGCCCGGAGAGCAGCGCACCATGTTCTTCCGGGATCCGGCCGGCAACCCGATCGAGGTGAAGGGCTATGCCGAGATGTCCGGCATCTTCGCGGCCTGAATGATGCGCGCGCGCCCCTTTGCCGCCTTCGAGTGGATGATCGCCTGGCGCTACCTGCGCGCCCGACGCGCCGAAGGCGGGGTCAGCGCGATGACGTGGATTTCATTCATCGGCATCATGCTGGCGGTTTTCGCCCTGATTGCGACGCTGGCCGTGCGCTCGGGGTTTCGGCATGAGTTCGTGGGCACGATCCTCGGGGCCAATGCCCATGCCACGATCCACGCCGCGGTGCGTGTCACCGAGGAGGGGCGCACAACCCGCGCCATCGAGGATTACACCGCCTGGGCCGAGCGGCTGGCCGCCGTACCCGGCGTAACCCGGGCAGCCCCGCTGGTGCGCGGGCAGGTCATGGCGGCGGCACAGGGGCGCAACGCGGGTGTCGAGGTCTTTGGCATCGCGCCCGGTGATCTGGTGACCATACCGCTTGTCGCCCGGCCCGAGGTGGCGATCGGGTCGATCGACGATTTCCCCGGGGGCATCGCCATCGGCACCGGGGTCGCACGCGAGCTGGGCCTGACGGTGGGCGATTCCGTGCGGCTGATCTCTCCCGACGGGGTGCGTACCCCCTTCGGCACCAGTCCAAGGGTGCAGGCCTTCGAGGTGGTGTACATCTTCGGCGTGGGCCGCTGGGATATCGACCGCACCCGCGTCTACATGCCGTTCGAGCTGGCCCAGGCGTATTTCAACCGCGAAGGCGCGGCCGACGAGATCGAGGTGATGCTGGCCGACCCCGACGCGGTCGATGCGCTGGCCTACCGGCTGATCACGGCGGCGGGGCCGGGCGCGCTGGTCTGGACATGGCGCGATTCGTCGGGGGCCTTCCTGCGCGCCCTCGAGATGGAAGACAACGTGATGTTCGTCATCCTCTCGATCCTCGTGCTGATCGCCTCGATGAACATTGTCTCGGGGCTGATCATGCTGGTGAAGAACAAGGGCCGCGACATCGGCATCCTGCGGACGATGGGCCTGACCGAGGGCGCTGTCCTGCGGATCTTCTTCATCTGCGGCTCTGCGGTGGGGGTTGCCGGAACAATCGCCGGCGTGGTGCTGGGCTGCCTCTTCGTGATCTACATCGATCCGATCTTCGAGGCCGTGAACCTGATCGCGGGCGGCGGGGTCTGGGATCCGTCGGTGCGCTTCCTGTCGGATCTCCCCGCAAGGCTGGAGCTGCGCGACGTCGCCTCGGCGGTGGGCCTGTCGCTGACGCTGTCCTTTGTGGTGACGATCTTTCCGGCCCGGCGCGCGGCACGGATGAACCCGGTCGAGGCGCTGCGCTATGAATGACGGCAATGCCGCCCTCGCCCTGCGTCTGGAGGGAATCGTCAAGACCTACAACCCCGGCCGTCCCGGCGCGGTGCAGGTGCTTCGCGGAGCCAGCCTTGCCATCGCACCCGGCGAGATGGTCGCGCTGGTGGCACCTTCGGGGGCTGGCAAGTCCACGCTGCTGCATATCGCGGGGCTGCTGGACACACCCGACTCGGGTGATGTGGAGATCGCCGGGACCCGTGCGGTGGGCCTGAAGGACCAGGCCCGCACCCGTCTGCGCCGGGAGGCGGTGGGGTTCGTCTATCAGTTCCACCATCTGTTGCCGGAGTTTTCGGCACTGGAGAATGTCGCGCTGCCCTGCCGCGCGGCCGGTCTCTCCCGCGCCGACGCCGAGGCCCGCGCGCGGGACCTTCTCGAGGGGGTGGGGCTGGCCTCGCGGCTGGGGCACAGGCCTGCCGCCCTGTCAGGGGGCGAGCAGCAGCGCGTGGCGCTGTGCCGGGCGCTGGCCAACCGGCCCCGGCTCCTGCTGGCGGACGAGCCGACGGGCAACCTTGACCCGACGACTTCGGGCGCGGTCTTCGAGACCCTGATGGGCCTTATCCGCAACGAGGGGCTGGCCGCGCTGGTGGCGACGCACAACATGGATCTGGCCGCCCGAATGGACCACGCCCTGCGTCTGGAAGAGGGGCGGCTGGTCCCGGCCTGACGGGACGGGTCCGGCTGCGCCCGCGCGCCGCATCAGAACCAGACAGAGGACCGCCCGCCTGTGGCGCTCAGTCTTTGGGTGGGGCAGGGCGCGTGCGTTGTTCTCCGATGCTCCGGATGGTGCCGTGCGCCGTGTCGTGGCACCCCACCCGCGAGAACCGGCCTCAGCCCTTGCCGCGTGGCCCTCCCCGGCCACGGGGCGGCCCGCCGCCCGGGCCTGCACCGCGTGGGCTGCCCCCCGGTTTGCCGCCGCCTGGACCTCCTGCACCGGGCTTGCCGCCGCGTGGTCCGCTGGTGCCGGGTCTCTCGCCCGAGGGGCGACTGGCCCCCCTGCTGCCACGATCCGCGCCGCCACCGGGCTTGCCGCCGCGTGGCCCGCCCGTCCCG
>JAFIEC010000095.1 GCA_020832725.1 Paracoccaceae bacterium
GGGCCATCCGCAAGGGCTTGCCGAGATGCAGATCGGCCAGCAGGAGCGCGTTCTCGGCCGGCCACCACAGCGCGCCATCGCCCCGCGCCACCAGCTGCGCCCCGGCGAAGTCCAGCCCGATCCCTTCGGTCACCTGTTTCATCTGGCCTCAAATACCCAAAACGCGACGGTGACTGTTCACACAACGTTCGTGCCTGTGTCCAGCCCCGCCTCGGCCATCAGCCGCGCCGCCTCGTCTTCCAGCAGCCGCTCATGCCCGCTCACCCCCACCGGTATCCGCCCCGCCTCCAGCAGCAGCGGCGCGGCCAGCGGGGTGACATGGGGGGCGCGGATGTGGTGCAGATGGGGCAGGCCCTCCAGCATCGCTTCGATCCGCCCGAAATCGACCAGCCCGCGCGCGGCCTCGTCCCGGGTCATGCGCAAGAGCAGATGGTCCGGATCCCAGCGGCGCAGCGTGTCATACAGGATATCGCTGGAGAAGGTGGCCTGTTTTCCCGTCTTGCGCGCCCCGGGCAGGTTCGGGCGGATCAGCCCGGCCACGGTGGCCACGGCGCGGAAGGTCCGCTTCATCACCGCGTTCCCGGCCAGCCAGTCCTCGAACCCGTCGCGCAGGCCGGCGGCGTCGAGCAGGGGGGCAGGGTCGGTGACCGGCTCCAGCGACCAGGTCAGCAGCGCGTAGTCCGTGGCAACGAAGCCCAGCGGATCGAGGCCCGCGGCCTCCATCCGCTTTCCCACAAGCAGGCCCAGCGTCTGATGGGCGTTGCGTCCGGCGAAGCCATAGAGCGCCAGATACCAGCGGTCGCCCCGGCGGAAGGTCTCGGCCAGCAGCGTTCCGGGGGCGGGCAGGGCCGAGATGCGGGCCTGCAGGCGCAGCCAGTCGGCCGTGTCCCCGGGCAGCGCGGACCAGGCGGCGGGATCGGCCAGCAGGGCCTGGACGCGGCGGGCCAGCAGCGTGCTCATCGACAGCTTCACGCCCGAGAAGACCGCGATCCTGGGTTCGCGCGCGGGCTGCGGGGTGACCTGGACGATCGCCTCCTTCAGCCGGTCGTAGCGCACGGTCTGCCCGCCGATCAGGAAGGTGTCTCCGGGTGCCAGGGTGGCGGCGAAGGCCTCCTCGACCTTGCCCAGCGACCTGCCGCGGGCGGCGACCTTGAGCATCACGGGTTCGACGATGGTGCCGACATGCATCCGGATTTCGCGCGCGCGGCGCGGATCGCGCAGCTGCCACAGCCCGTCCCGCAGGATCAGTTGCTGCCAGCGGTCATAGGCCCTGAGCGCGTAGCCGCCGGTGGCGCAGAAGTCGAGGCAGGCGTCGAAATCGGCCCGGGTGAGGGCGGCGTAGGGGCCGGCACCGCGAACCTCGGTCAGGAGCGCATCGGCGTCGAAGGGGCCGGCGCAGGCAAGCAGGAGGATATGCTGGCAAAGCACGTCGAGCGGGGCCGCGGGGCGCGGCTCGCCGTCAAGGTCGGCCTCGGCCACGGCCTGCAGCGCGGCCAGGCATTCCACCTGCTCCAGCCGGTTTGCCGCCACGATCCGCGCCTTCGAGGGGGCGTTGTAGCGGTGATTGGCGCGGCCGATCCGCTGCACCAGCCGTTTCACATTCTTCGGTGCGCCGATCTGGATCACCTGGTCGACGCTGCCCCAGTCGATGCCCAGATCCAGCGAGCCCGTGCAAACCACCGCCCTGAGCGCGCCCTCGGCCATCGCCGCCTCGACCCGTTTTCGTGCCTCACGCGACAGCGAGCCGTGGTGCAGCCCGATGGGCAGGTTGTCGTCATTGACCGCCCAGAGGGTCTGGAAGAACAGCTCGGCCTGGGCGCGGGTGTTGATGAAGATCAGCGTGGTGCGGTGCCCGGTCACCGCCCGCAGGACGTCACGCGCGGCATGGCGGCCGCCGGCGCCGGCCCAGGGCGGCGGCCGCTCGGTGGGCAGCATGGCGATGTCGGGGGGCGGGCCGGGATCGGCGCGGCTCACCGCAACCGGGGCGCCGCCGGGGCCCATGAAGCGCGCCAGTGCCTGCGGGTCCTCGACAGTGGCGGAGAGCCCGGTGACCTGCAGCCCCGGGCAGAGGCTGCGCAGCCGGGCAAGCCCGAGCATCAGCTGGTCGCCGCGCTTCGATTCGGCCAGCGCGTGGATCTCGTCCAGCACAACGCGGCGCAGCCCCCCGAAGATCCGCGGGGCCTCGGGGTAGCTGAGCAGCAGCGCCAGGGATTCGGGCGTGGTCAGCAGGATATGCGGCGGATCGACCCGCTGGCGGGACTTCTGCCGCGCGGCGGTATCGGCCGTGCGGTCCTCGATCCGGACGGGCAGGCCCAGCTCGGCCACCGGCACCGACAGGTTGCGCCGGATGTCGGCCGCCAGCGCCTTGAGCGGCGAGACATAGAGCGTGTGCAGCCCCGTCCGGCCATCGGCCAGGTCGACCAGCGCGGGCAGGAAGCCGGCCAGGGTCTTGCCGCCACCGGTCGGCGCGATCAGCAGCCGGTCTCCGCCGGCGGCCAGCAGGGCAAGCTGGTGCGGATGCGGGGTCCAGCCGCGACGGGCGAACCATGCGGCGAATGCCGGGGGCAGGGGGCGGACGTCCATGCGCTGGCAGATAGCGACCCCGAGGCCGGGGTAAAGCCGGGGCAGCGCATGCCGCACCGGCTTGGCCCACCCGGCCGCGGGGGGGAGGGGGTGGGGGCACCGCGGCCCCGGCCCCCCCCCCCCCCCCGCCCCCCCCGCCCCCCGCCCCCGCCGCCCCGCCCCCGG
>JAFIEC010000096.1 GCA_020832725.1 Paracoccaceae bacterium
GCAGCACCGCGACGCGATCGCGCGTGCGGGCAAGGTCGGCCGCCAGAGCCGCCAGCCGCTCCTGCTGTGCCTCGCGTTCCACGAGGGCGGCTGCCAGTTCGGCGCGGGTCAGTTCCAGCGCCTCTTCCCGCAGGGCGAGATCGGCGGCCAGAACGGCAAGCCGGCTGTCGAGATCGGTTTGCCGGGCAAGGGCTGCGGCCAGTTGCCCCTCGGTGGCGGCCAGGCGGGCACGGTCGGCCTCAAGCATCGCGGCCAGATCGGCCAGCCGCGTCTCGCGCGCCGCGATCCCGTCCTCGAGATCCGCGATCAGCGCCTCCAGCGCCTCGCGCCGCGCGGCATCGAGGCGGGCTGCCTCGGTTGCCGCGTCGATCACATCACGCGCGGCGGCGAGCGCGCGCGATGTCGCCTCGGCCTCGGTCATCAGCCGCAGGTTCTCTGCCTCCGCCTCCGAGATGCGCGCGGCCAGCGCGTCGCGGGCCGCGACCGTCTCGCCGAGTTCCTCCTCCAGCGCCTCGCGGCGCAGCACCAATGCGCGATTGTCCGCCAGCAGGCCCGCCACCTGCGCCTCGAAGGCGCTCACCTCTCCCTCCAGCGCGGCGATCCGGTCGGACTGGGCGGCCGATGTGCGGCGCAGCGTGGCGATCAGCGCCTCCTGCCGGGTGGCCTCGGCCCGGGCCTCGGACAGGGCGGCATCCAGCGCCCCCGCCCGTTCCTCCAGTGCCTCGCTCCGCTGCTGCTCCAGCCCCAGCGCCCGCGCCAGCGAGGCAACCTGCGCGCCCAGGAAGTCCAGCTCTGTGTCCTGGCTGCTGATCGTCTCGCGCAGAACGAACTGAACGATCATGAAGATGGTCAGCACGAAGAACAGCACCAGCAGCAGCGCCGTCATCGCATCGACAAAGCCCGGCCAGATGCTGTTGTTGAACCGTTGCCCGGATCTGCGCGCCAGCGCCATGGCCTATCTCCGTCCGCGCGTGCGCACCGGATCGGCGGAACCCGGGGGCGGGGCGGGGGCTTCCTCCCCGAGGCTGCGGATCGCCTGGGTCAGCGCCGTGATGTCGGAACGCAGATCGGCCACCACATCCTGACGGCCCGCGGCCATTTCCTCGAGGATACGCAAGAGCTGCACATCGATGGAGCGCAGACGCATCCGGCTTTCGGCGTCTGCGGTTTCCTCGCTGCGCGCGCGCAGGGCCGCTGCCAGTTCACGCTGCGACTCGGCCAGACGCGCAAAGCCCTCCGACGCATCGGGGGCTGCCCGGGCCTCCAGCCGCTCGGTCAGGGCGGCCACCGCAGCGGTCAGCTCTGCCAGTCGGCTGTCCGTCTCGGCGCGGGAGATGTCGGACTGCACGAACATGTTCTGCAGGCTTTCCATCTGTTCGGACATCTGGTCGAACACCTGGGCCATGGCCGCAGGCTCCGGTCCCGTCCCCTCGCCCTCGCCCGAGGCGAGGCCGACCCGGGTGATGGTGGAGAGCCATTCCTCCAGCTCCCGGTAGAAACGGTTCTGCCCATGGCCCGCGAACAGATCCAGCAGCCCGACAACAAGCGATCCTGCAAGGCCGATGAGCGAAGAGGCAAAGGCCGTGCCCATGCCGCCCAGCTGTGTCTCCAGCCCCGCCATGAGGCGGGCGAACACCGCCATGCCGTCTTCGCCCTCCTGCGGGTTGAGCGCCTGGATCGTCTCCACTACCGCAGGCACGGTGGTGGCCAGGCCGAAGAACGTGCCAAGCAGGCCCAGAAAGATGAGCAGGTTGGTGATGTAGCGCGTGATGTCGCGGCTTTCGTCCATCCGCGAGGCAACGGAGTCGAGGATCGAGCGGGCAGAGCCGGAGCCGATCTGCATCCGCGTGCCCCGCGCCCGCAGCAGCGGTGCCAGCGAAGCCAGAAGGCGCGGCGCGGAATGCGCCTCGTGTCCGGGACGCGCGGTGACGAAACTCTCGATCCAGTTGACCGAGCTGACAAGCTGGAGCACCTGCCAGTAGCAGGCGAGGATTCCCAGCACGAAAACCCCGAGGATAAAGCCGTTGAGGTAGATGTTGGTCAGAAAGACCGGCAGCAGCCGGGGCAGGGCCACATAGCCGCCAAGCGCCACCAGGCCGGTGACAACGAGCATGAAAAAGACCTGGCGCACGGGCTGAGTGAACTGCGCGCGCACCGCTCGGTCGGGCTTGGCCATGCGGTGGGTCCCTGTAGCGCCTGCCATCATTGGCGCAACCATATCTGGACCGGCGGGCCCTGCCAACTCACAAAGGGTCGTCCGCCTCCATCTGCGCGCGCACACGCGCCGCCAGATCGGCCAGGACCGGGTCGCCGATACCCAGATCGCTCAGATGGGCGGCGGTCTCGAACAGGTATTCGGCATTCGGGCCACGGTCTCCCCGGGCGCGGGCAATGATCCGGGCCTGTTCCTCCAGCGAAAGGCCGCCGCAATACTGAACGTGATCCCGGCGCACGACATAGGCCAGCGCCTCCACCCGCCGCCCGTCACGGAGCCGCAGCGGAACGACCTCTTCCCGATAGGCAGAGGAGACCAGTTCCCGCTCGCGCAGATAGGCCAGCACGCCGCCCGCCTGCGCCCCCGGAACCCGCAGCGCCAGCCCGTCGCAAAAGGCCCCCTCGTCCCCGTCGAGAGCCAGCACGAGGCCGGGTGCCTCGGGCCGGCCGCGGTGATGGATCGACCACATGCAGAAACTGCGGGAATGGGCTTCGGCCCGGGCCAGAACACGCTCCACCGGCTGGAAACCGGGGTTCCAGATCAGCGAGGCATAGCCGAAAACCCAGAAGTCGCGATCCATCCCACTGGCTCCTGACAAGGCCGCGTGTATAACCCTGCGGACAGCTGTGCAAAAGGGGGGCGACGATGCGCTTCGTGCTGGGTCTGATCGCCGTTTTCGCACTGGGCTGGTCCGGATGGTGGGTCTTCGCCTCCAGCACCACCAGCAGCGCCATAGAGCACTGGCTGCAGGACAGGCGGAACACCGGGTGGCGGGCCGAAGCGGGCGAGGTGCGCACGACCGGCTTTCCCGGGCGGCTGGACACGCGGCTGGACGACGTGCAGCTGGCCGATCCGGTCTCCGGCATCGCCGCCTTCCTGCCATGGCTGGAGATCAGCTCGCCCGCCTGGGCCCCCACGCGCCTGGTGATGGTCTGGCCGCCCGAGCAGGTGCTGGCCGTCCCCGGGGAACGGCTCGACATCACCTCCGACGAGATGCGCGCCAGCCTCGAGGTGGCCCCCGACGGACGCTTTACCCTGCGCCGGGCCTCGGCCTCGATCACGGGGATGCACATGAGTGGCGAGGCCAACTGGAGCGCGCAGCTGCAGCGGGGAATCATTGCCACGCGCGGCAGCGAAGACAAGGCCCTGCACCATGACATCATCGCCCGGCTGGAGGGCTATACCCCGCCCCGCGAGGTGCGGCGGCTTCTGGATCCGGGTGCCCTTCTGCCCGAAACCATCGAGCGGATGGAAATGGACGTGACCCTCGGGTTCGACCGGCCCCTCGACATCTCGGTGATCGAGGCCGCGCGGCCCGCCATCACCGCAGTCGAGTTGCGCGACCTGCACGCCGCATGGGGCGACATGCGCTTGCGCGCGGCGGGGACGCTTCGGGTCGATCCCGCCGGCATCCCCGAGGGGCGGATCACGCTGCAGGCCACCAACTGGCGCGAGATGATCGGAGTGGCCGTGCAGGCGGGCTGGCTGCCGCGCGACCTTGCCTCCTCGGTCGAACGCGGCCTGGGGATGCTGGCGCGGGCGACGGGCGACCCGAACCGTCTTGATGCGCCGCTGGTGTTCGCGGGCGGGCGGGTCTCGCTGGGCATCGTGCCGCTGGGCCCGGCTCCACGCATCGCCCTGCGCTGAGGCGGGGCCGCTCAGCGACAATAGGGCCCGCTGCGATGGCGCGCGGTGTCGAAGTGGAAATGATCCTGGTGAAAGCGGTCGGCATCGGGGCCCAGCACCGTGCCAAAGGGCCCGCAGGCGGCGCGATGCGCGCGGCGCAGGATGGGCCCGGCCCAGCGGTCGCGCCAGCCTTCGAGTACCGTGATCCGGGTTCCGTTGGCCAGCACGATCGCCGAGATGTCGATGGCGCGCCCCCGGGCATGCTCGGACAGGCGAGCACCGGGCCGGTTGTTGCGGGTGCGGCAGACGTAATGCGCAGCGACCCGCAATTGCGCGGGGCCCCCGCCCTCGCGGCCAATGGCCGGCTTCAGGCCCCGCTCCACCCAGGTGTGCAGGGCCTGGGCGGTAGGACAATCCATCAGCGCAGGCCGGCTCAGCGCGACACCGCCCACGGCCGTCACCCGCACCGGCTGGGCAATGCCGCAGCCGGGCGTGGAGGAGGTGACGCGGGGGACGGTCTCTCCCCTGATCGCGCGGTTGCCGCAGATAGCGCGATCGGGCGCGGGCCCCGCGCGCAGTTCCGCCCCTCCGGAGGGCATCGCGGTGGCGGCAGGTGCCGCAGCGACCGCCGGGGGCGGGCGGCGGGCGGCAAGGCCCGCAGGGCGCGCGCGCGGGCGCGGAGAGGCCAGGACAGGCACGGTGGTGGCGACCCTGCCCGCCTCTGCGACACGCCCAGCCACCCCGGTGCCCGGGAGCCCGGTCAGCCCACCGGGTACGGGCACAGGCGCGGCGATCGTGGGCGGCGCGCGCCCGGCCCCGCTTGCGGTCCCC
>JAFIEC010000419.1 GCA_020832725.1 Paracoccaceae bacterium
TCGGCAACGCGGGTGGAATCCTCGCCGATGGCGTCGGCATCCAGCGCGACGGGGGCGTCCGCGGCGTCCTCTTCCTCTGTCTCCGCCTCCCCGTTCTGGGCGTCTCCGTTCTGGCCCCCGTTCTGGCCGTCCCCGTTCTGGCCGTCCCCGTTCTGGTCCTCCTCCGCGGCGGGCGCCTCGGCCTCCTCGCCCGCCTGGGTGCGCCCGCCGCTGATGACGTTGCCGGTCGCCTCGGCCACAACCTCCAGCCCGCCCAGCTCGGCGCTGCCGTCGTTGAACACCGGCGCGCCATCCAGCACGCCGGGACCGACAAGGCCCGCGATCGTCTCGCGGTCGGCAAAGGTCAGCGCGATGCCCACCCCGATCGAGGTCTTGCCCGCCGCCGCCGCCGAAACCACGGTGACGGTATCGCCTGCATTCTCGGCCTTCACGCGCAGCGTGCCCTCGAGCGAGAGGATCGCCAGCGGCGCGATCAGCGCGCGCGTGGTGTCGCGCCGCTGCATCAGCGACAGCGCGCCCGAGAACGAGGTCTTGCCAGCCGCGCCATGGGTGCGGGCATCCGCCGACAGAAGCCTTGTGTCCCGCGCCAGAACCGTGGCGCCCTTGTCGTTGTCGGTAGCGCCCAGCCGCGACCCGTCGCGCAGCAGCGCCTCGGTCGTGGCCTCGATGTTGACGAGCGCAATGGAGGCGCCATAGGCCCCGCCCTCGCCCGCCCCGGTGGCCTGACCGGGGGCACCGGCGCTGGCGCCCCAGGCCCCGCGCTGCACGGCGCGGATGACGGTCTCGCCCAGGGTGTCCACCGTCAGCCCGCTGCCGGGCTCCTTGTCGGAGAAGATCCAGACGTTGCGGTCGAGATCGACCCGCGCGGTCTGGTCCCCCGAAAGCCGCGCCAGCGAGATGCCGATGCCCAGCGCCTCACCGGCGGCAAAGGTCTGCGCCACCGACAGGGCAAGCGGATCGTCGTCATCCTCGCCCGCGCGGGAAAACAGCGGGCCTTCGCCATCCGACCAGGCACCAAGGATGCCGCCGGGGTTGGGGGTGGCGTCATCCTCGCCGTTCTCGCCGCCGTTCTCGCCGCCGCTCTCGCCGCCGCCGCTATTGCCGGACCCGCTGCCCGAACCGTTGCCCGTCTCGCCCTCGCCTTCTCCCTCGCCGTCTCCCGCGCCGGCCTCGACATCCTCGACCGGGTTCTCGGCCTGCCGCTTGCCGGAATAGAGGTCATGCGCATCGGCCAGCTTCTCGCGTTCGGCGAAATCGGGGGCGACGTTGCGCGCGGTGATGGTGATGCCGCCCCCGGCGGTGAATCGGGTGATCCAGCCCGTCGGCGTTCCCATCGCGACCTTGGCATCGAGGTCCCAGTCGGCAAAGCTGACCGCCACAAGCCCGGTGCGCTTGGCCGCCGTCTCGGCATCCTGGCCGGGTTCGGGCACCTCGCCGGCGGCGGCGATGGCGCGCTGGCGAACGTCCTGCAGCACGTTCTCGGCAAGGATCGTGATCGCGCCGTCCTGCGGCTTGAAATCACGCGTGATCGTGGGCGGGACGACGGCGCTGCCCGAGATGAAGCCGCCCATCGGCAGCAATTGCAGCCCGCGCATGACGGCCGTGCCGCCGCCGGGTGTGGCGATGTCATAGGCCGCATCGCCCAGCACCACACGCGCGGTGGCGTTGTGATTGGCCAGCGCGAAGGACGCCGCATAGGCCCGGTCGGCGACATCGCCGCCCTGCGTTGCGTCGGTGATCCCCGCCGCCTGCCCCACGCCCGAGCCGCCCTCGGCCGAGGCGGCGACACCGCCCAGCACCCCCGCCATCACCTCCTGCTGCGCGTCGGGCTGGCCCTCGACCGCCTCGGCGGGGGCATCGTCGGCCTCCATCGCGCCGCCGGTGACGCGGGCCTCGATCAGCACGCTGCGGTAGAGGTTGCGCGCATGGACATCGAGGGCAAGCGTGTTGGACCAGATCTCGCCCCCCGCCGCCGTCACCGCCGCGCGGTCATCCAGCGACAGTACGATCGCCGCGCCGCGCCCGTTCTCGCCCAGCTTCGTGTCGGCAACCAGCGACAGATCAGTGGTATTGACCGCCCCCAGCGTGACGTTGCCGCCGGTCTGGATCACGGCACTGTTGTTCATCTCGATGCCATCGGGCACGAAATGGCGCGTGGACCAGACCGGCGCCGAGGGCACCCCGCCCAGCACCGTCTCGGCCCCGCCCATGCGGACCGAGGCGACCAGCGCGGTATTCAGCCCCGTCAGCCCGCCGCCGGGCACCCCTTCGGCGCGCAACCGCTGCTCGACCAGCGTGTCGGAGGTGATGATCACATCCCCCTCGGCCACCAGCACGGAATTGGTCACGACCGACCGCGCCACGGTGTTGGAGGCTGCAATCACCAGCGCCATGCCGCCGGTTTCGGGCGTGATCTCGGTTTCCGTCCGGGCGGTGGAGGTGATGCGGATCTGCCCGTCGGCATGCAGGGTAGAGCGGTTGACCCCGATCTCGGCACGGGCGCTGAGGTAGCTGGGCCAATTGTCGAAGTTGATCGCATCCAGCACCGCCTGCCCTCGGCTGGCGGCCTGCTGGCCCAGATCGAGAAGCGCGTTGGTCAGGATTTCGGGGGCGCCGCCGGGGATCAGGCCCTCCAGATAGGCGTTGATGTTCTCCTCGAGATCGACCTGGTTGAACTTGGCGGTCTCGGCGGAAATGAGGATATCGGCGGCGCGCAGATAGGCCCGCTCGATGGTGATCGAGGTGGAGGAGACGGGCAGCGCCTGGGTCAGGTGGCCCTCGCGGTCGATCCGCGCCGCCGTCAGGGTGATGTTGCCGCCGTCATAGCCATTGTCGGCAAAGGCCAGAAGCTGCGCCTCGGCCTGAATGGTGATGTTGGGCGCGGTCAGCTCGATATTGCCCGAATCGCCGGTAGAGCCGGTCGTGGCATGCTCTTCGTCGCTGGCGTCGCCGCTGACCCGGCGGGTGGAGATGATGGCGCCCGTGGTGACGGTGATGCTGGCCGTCGCCTCGGCGGCGAAGGTGGCACCGCCGGTGATCTCGCCCGAAATGGTCAGATGCTCGGGGTCGATGAAGACGGTGCCGCCGCGCCCGCCAGCCGACCAGGCACGCAGCGCACCCTCCACCTCGACCACGCGGGCGGCGGAATATTCGACAAAGCCCCCGTCGCCGGTGCCATGTGCTGCGACCGAGACCAGCCCGCCCGGCTCGATGAAGGCCGAATCGGCGCCGAACACGTCGATGGTGCCGCCGTGGCCCGCGCCCTCGCCCTCGGCCAGCATGACGGCACCGGCACCCACGCGGACCGAGCCGCCCGCGCGTACATGCACATGCCCGCCCGCAGCCCCGGCCCGGCCTTCGACATGCGCGCCGCTGTGCAGGCGCACATCGCCGCCGGCCTCCAGCCGGACCTCGCCCATGTTGACCGCAGCTGCCATGGTCGCCCCGCGGCTGCCGGCCGTGACCCGGCCGCCGATCAGAATGTCGCCGCCTGCCCGCATGCGCACCGCGCGATGGCCATGCACCGCGCCGTCGACGACGATATCCGCCCCCGATTGCGGAGCGCTGCCCGCAAGCAATGCCTCCACATGCCCGCCGCTGACCGCACCGCCCGGGCCGATGAGGCCTGCGGCAAAGTCCTGCGAGGGCGTGCTGAGCGCGACAGATCCTGCGGTAAAGCTGCCGCCCGGGCCCACGACGATGCCCGCGGGGTTGGCGAAGTAGAGATCACCCCCCGTTGTCCCGCCCTGAACCGAACGCACCGCGCCCGCGATCACGCTGGCCGGGCCATTGACGATGTTGACCGTGCCGACCGCCCCTCCGGGAACGTGAATGTTGGTGACGCTGCCCGCAGCCGTGGAAAAGCTGGAGAAGGTGTTGACACCATGCCCCGCCGCCATCGTCGCGGTGTGGATATCGGTGATCCCGCCGCCATGGGTGATCGTGGTTGCCGTCCGACCGTCCGCCACCACCTGCGCGGCCGCACCCGTGCCGGTGACATGCGCCGCCACCAGACCCGCCAGCGCCCACGCCCGCCGCCGGCGGGGGGGTGGGGGTTTGAGGGGGTACAGCGGGGTTGGGATGGTGGGTGGGTCGGGGGGCGGGTGAGTTGAGGGTTGGCGGGCCGGGGGGCGGGGGG
>JAFIEC010000101.1 GCA_020832725.1 Paracoccaceae bacterium
AGGCGCACCGCAACGCCCATGTTGATGATCGCCTGAAGGCCGAACAGCGTCGCCAGCCCCGTGCCCGCCAGCCGCACGAAGGGGTCGCGCTCGCGCAGCAGCCGAAAGAGGGCACGCGAGGTGATGAGCGCAAACAGGCCGATGATCACCAGCACCAGCAACAACCCGTATTCCTCGGCAGCGACGGCGATGATGAAGTCGGTATGGGCATCGGGCAGCGACCATTTCACCGAGCCCTCGCCGACACCGACGCCGAACAGCCCGCCTTCGCGGATGGCGTTGGTGGCAAAGCCAAGCTGCGTCGTCGGATCGAGGTCGGAGGCGAGAAAGCCGTGGATGCGCCGGGCGAAATGGGCGGAATTGTTGTAAGCCAGCACACCCGCCGCCCCGACCATGACCACCACCCCCGCCATCAGGCGAAAGGGCGCACCGGCCACGAAGAACATCACCGCCCAGCCGGTCAGGACCAGCCCGGCCTGTCCGAAATCGGGCTGGATCGCCAGAAAGGCTATCACGACACAGGCCAGAACGAACGACATCGTGCGCCCCGGCGGGCCGTTGAGTTCGTCCGCCGCCGCGATCAGCCAGGCCGACACGATGATGAAGCCGGGCTTGAGAAACTCCGAGGGTTGCACGCTGGCAAAGCCGAACGAGAACCAGCGCACGGCGCCCTTGCCGAAATCCGTACCAAAGACAGGCAGCAGCATCAGCGCGACAAGGGTGACGACGAAACCGAGGATCCCCAGCCTGCGCACCATGACCGGGGACATCATCGAGAAGACGACCATGACGCTGAGCGCCAGCGCCCCGAACATGGCCTGCCGCGTCACATAGAAGAAGGGGTCGAGGCCGGTGCGCTCGGCCAGCGGGGGCGAGGAGGCAAGCCCCAGAAGCAGCCCGATGCCGAACAGCAGCATGACAGCCGACATCGACCAGCGGTCGACGCTTGCCCACCATCTGGGCAGAACCGGGTCTCCGGCGCGCGCCGGGACCGTGCCATAGACCATTTCCGTCATCTTGCCTGCCTGCCCGCGCCTGGGTTGCGACTGCTCTGCTGCCCGGTTCGCCGGGTCTGTCCGACAGTCTAGCCCAAAGGTCCGCGCCGCGAAAGCCAAAGACGCGCGGGCGGGCGGGCCGTTGCCGGTGTGACCTGCCCGGGCTGCGGGGGCGTGCTCAGCCCTTCCGGGTCAGCGTGCGGGCAACCGCCTCCCGCCAGCCCGCATGCAGTGCGTCGCGGCTCTCCTCGCTCATGGCGGGTTCGAACCGGCGCTCCAGCGTCCAGGCCCGGGCAAACCCCTCGGGCCCCGGGCAGACACCCGCCGCATGACCGGCCAGCCAGCCCGCACCAAGGGCCGTCGTCTCCTGCAGGCGCGGCCGGTCGACCGGTGCGCCGAGGATGTCGGCGAGGAACTGCATGGTCCAGTCGCTGGCCACCATGCCGCCATCCACCCGCAGCACGGTCGAGGCCAGCGCGCCCGCGCCCATGTCGCCCTCCATGGCGGTGATCAGGTCGCGGGTCTGATAGCCGACGCTTTCAAGCGCGGCCCGCGCGAAATCGGCCGGGCCCGAATTGCGGGTCAGCCCGTAGATCGCGCCGCGGGCCTCGGAATCCCACCAGGGCGCGCCCAACCCGGTGAAGGCGGGCACGAGGTAGAGACGCCGCTCCGGGTCGGAGGCCTCGGCCAGTTTCTGGCTGTCGGCGGCTTTTTCGATCAGGCCCATCCCATCGCGCAGCCATTGCACCACCGCGCCCGCGACAAAGATCGATCCCTCCAGCGCATAGGTCACCCGCCCCTCCAGCGACGAGGCGATGGTGGTGAGCAACCGGCTGCGGCTGACCACGGGCCGCGCACCGGTGTTCAGAAGCGCAAAGCAGCCCGTGCCATAGGTGGCCTTGATCATGCCCGGCTCGAAACAGGCCTGCCCCATGGAGGCCGCCTGCTGGTCGCCCGCAACCCCAAGGATCGGCAGCGCCGCGCCGAACAGGTCGGGCCGGGTCATGCCATAGGGGCTCGCGCAATCGCGCACCTCGGGCATCATCGAGGCGGGAATGCCGAACAGCGCCAGCAGATCGGAATCCCACGCGCCCCGGTGGATGTCATACAGCATGGTCCGCGCGGCATTGGTGGCATCCGTGGCATGCACCTTGCCGCCTGTCAGGTTCCAGATCAGCCAGCTGTCCACCGTACCGAAGCGCAGGGTTCCCGCCTCGGCCCGGGCGCGCGCGCCCTCCACATGCTCCAGCAGCCAGGCGATCTTGCTGGCCGAGAAATAGGGATCGAGCAGCAGCCCCGTGCTGCGCGTCACCTGATCCTCCAGACCCTCGGCCCGCATCCGGGCGCAGGTCTCGGCGGTGCGGCGGTCCTGCCAGACGATGGCGCGATGGATGGGCGCTCCGGTGGCGGCGTCCCATACCACCACGGTTTCGCGCTGGTTGGTGATGCCGATGGCGGCGCTGTCGGCGGTATGCAGGCCCGCCCGCTCGATCGCGTCGCGACAGGTAGCTGCGGTGCTGGCCCAGATGTCGCGCGGGTCATGCTCCACCCAGCCCGAGGCCGGATAATGCTGCGGGATCTCGGCCTGCGCGGTGGCCACGGGCTCGGGCATCCCGAGGGGTGGTCGCAGACGGTAGAGGATCGCCCGGCTGGAGGTGGTGCCCTGGTCGATGGCAAGGATATGGGTCATGCGGCCTCCCTGTCTGCCGGGCCGGGCGCGGCGCTGGCTGCCGCCGCCGGTCCGGGTTGCGGTCAGCATAGGGGGCCGGGGCGCGGGGTGCAAAGCGCCCTTCCCCTTCGCGGCTCCGGCTTGCGCGGGGGCGGCTTTCCTGCAACCCTTCGCATGACGCACCCGCAGCCGGGCCCGGCAGAACCCATGACCGAAACCACATCCCCCAGCACCGCCGCCCCGCCTCTTGCCCCCGGGCCGGGTGCGGCACTGGTGCCCGGGCAGGCCCCGGTGCGCAACGCGGGTGTGCCGCTGGATCACGGATGGCTGGCCGCCCAGCGGGTGAACGAGGCCGCAGTCTCGCGGCGGGTCGCAGGCTTGCCGGGGCGGCGGGGCATCAAGGGGGCGTTTCAGGCAGGCTGGCTGGTGCGCGCGATCGGCCTGATCGACCTTACAACCCTTGCCGGAGACGACACCGAAGCGCGGGTTCGCCGCCTCTGTGCCAAGGGACGCGCGCCGCTGCGCTCCGATCTGGTCGCGGGCCTTGGCCTCTCTCGGCCACCGAGGGTGGGGGCGATCTGCGTCTATCACGAGATGGTGCCCGCCGCATTGGCCGCCCTGCAGGGGACAGGCATTCCCGTGGCGGCAGTCTCCACGGGCTTTCCGGCCGGGCTGTCGCCGCTGGCCACGCGGCTGGCCGAGATCGAGGCCTCGGTTGCGGCCGGGGCCCGGGAGATCGATATCGTGATCTCGCGCCGCCACGTGCTGCGCGCCGACTGGGCCGCCCTGCACGAGGAAGTGGCCGCGTTCCGCGCTGCCTGCGGGCCCGCCCACATGAAGGCGATCCTGGCCACCGGAGAGCTGGGCCCGCTGGTCAATGTCGCCCGCGCAAGCCTCGTGTGCATGATGGCAGGGGCCGATTTCATCAAGACCTCCACCGGCAAGGAAGGCGTGAACGCGACCCTGCAGGTGGGTCTGGTGATGGCGCGCGCGATCCGCGACTATGGTGCGCAGACCGGTGCACAGGTGGGCTTCAAGCCTGCGGGCGGCATCTCGACGGCAAGGGATGCGCTGGTCTGGATGGCCCTGATGCACGACGAACTGGGACCGGACTGGCTGGAGCCGCATCTCTTCCGCTTCGGGGCATCCAGCCTTCTGGGCGACATCGAGCGCCAGCTGGAGCACCACGTCACCGGCCGATATTCGGCCGCAGAGCGCCATGGGATGGGCTGAGGCATGAAGATCGACGACATCGCCCGTGGCCCCGTCCTTGGCCCCGCCCCCGAGGACCCGCGCCCCGCGCACGACTGGATCGCGGCATCGGCAGGGCGGTTCGGCCTGTTCATCGGCGGGCGCTGGCGCGCGCCCCGGGAGGGCGGGGCCTTCGAGACAATCAACCCCGCCACGGGCGAGGTGCTGGCCCATGTCGCCCTGGCCGGGCCCGGGGATGTCGCTGCGGCCGTGTCCGCCGCGCGCAGGGCGCAAGCGGGATGGGCCGCGCTGGGAGGAGCCGGGCGCGCGCGCCACCTCTATGCGCTGTCGCGGCTGGTGCAAAAACACGCCCGGCTGCTGGCGATCCTGGAGAGCCTCGATTCCGGCAAGCCCATCCGCGAAAGCCGCGATATCGACATCCCCCTGGTCGCGCGCCATTTCCACCATCACGCAGGTGCCGCGCTGGCGCTCGAGGACGAGTTTCCGGGCACCCGGCCCTGGGGGGTCTGTGCGCAGGTCATCCCCTGGAACTTCCCGCTCCTGATGCTGGCCTGGAAGGTCGCGCCCGCCCTGGCGGCGGGCAATACCGTGGTGCTCAAGCCTGCCGAATGGACCCCGCTGACCGCGCTGTGCCTGGCAGGCATCGCGCAGGAGGCCGGGCTGCCGCCGGGCGTGCTCAACATCCTCACCGGGGCGGGCGAGACCGGAGCGGGGCTGGTGGCCCACAAGGGCGTGGACAAGGTAGCCTTCACCGGCTCCACCGAGGTCGGGCGCGCCATCCGCCGCGCAACCGCCGGCCAGGGCAAGGGGCTGACGCTGGAACTGGGCGGCAAATCGGCCTTTGTCGTCTTCGAGGATGCCGATCTCGACTCGGCAGTCGAGGGGCTGGTGGATGCGATCTGGTTCAACGGCGGACAGGTCTGCTGCGCAGGCTCGCGGCTGCTCGTGCAGGAAGGCGTGGCAGAGGCCCTGCAGGCGCGGCTGGTGGCCAGGATGGAAAAGCTCCGGGTGGGCGACCCGCTGGACAAATGCATCGACATCGGCGCGATCGCGCATCCCGATCAGCAGGCCCGCATCGCGCTGGCGGTGGCCGGGGCCGAGGCCCAGGGCGGCGAGGTGATCCAGCGCGCGGCACAGATGCCCGGGGCGGGGTGCTTCTATCCGCCGACCTATATTGCGGGACTTTCCCCCGCCGCCCCCCTCATGCAGGAGGAAATCTTCGGCCCGGTCCTGGTGGGCACGACCTTCCGCACCCCCGACGAGGCGATCCGGCTGGCCAATGACAGCCGCTACGGGCTGGCCGCCTCGGTCTGGACAGAGGCGGGAGGGCGGGCTCTGGCGGTGGCGCGGGCGATCCGGGCAGGTGTGGTGTGGGTGAACGGCACCAACCGCTTCGACGCCGCAGCCCCCTTTGGCGGCATGCGCGAGTCGGGCTTTGGCCGCGAGGGGGGGCGGGCCGGCATGGCCGCCTATCTGTGCCGGGCGCGCGGCCCTCGGCTGAAACCCGTGGCGCCCCATCCTGCCGGGCGCACCCCCGGCCCGGCAGCCACGGGGCTTGACCGGACGGCGAAACTCTCGATCGGGGGCAGACAGGTGCGCCCCGATTCCGGCCTCAGCCTTGCCGTGCACGACGCAGCGGGGCGGCTTGCGGGACATGTCGGCGCGGGCAATCGCAAGGATATCCGCAACGCGGTCGAGGCAGCCCCGGGCGCGCAACCCCCCAGGGCCCCACTTGGCGGGGCGGGGCCCGCCCCCGGGGTGGATATA
>JAFIEC010000104.1 GCA_020832725.1 Paracoccaceae bacterium
CGATGCCGGACGGCCCCGGCGCGGGCACAGATGCGGAGGGCAGCGCGCGCCCCGGAACGGAGGGCTGACGGCATGGATTCAATCCTGGTGCAGGGCGGCACGCCGCTTTCGGGCAGCATCCCCATCGCGGGGGCCAAGAACGCCTGCCTGGCGCTGATGCCGGCGACGCTGCTCAGCGACGGGCCGCTGACGCTGTCGAACGCGCCGCGGCTGTCGGATATCGCCACGATGACGGCTTTGCTGCGCTCTCTTGGCGCCGAAGTCACCGCCCTGTCCGAGGGGCGGGTTCTGGCCATGTCCTCCCATGACGTGACCAACCTGACGGCGGATTACGACATCGTGCGCAAGATGCGCGCCTCGATCCTTGTGCTCGGGCCGCTGCTGGCGCGCTACGGGCGGGCGGTCGTGTCGCTTCCCGGAGGCTGTGCCATCGGCGCGCGCCCGGTGGACCTCCATGTCGCCGCGATGGAGGCGCTGGGGGCCACGACCGAATTGCGCGACGGCTATCTGCACGCCAGCGCCCCGGGCGGGCTGCGCGGCGCGGTCGTGGATTTCCCGCTGGTCTCGGTCGGGGCGACGGAGAACGCGCTCATGGCCGCGTGTCTGGCCCGCGGCACCAGCGTTCTGCGCAACGCCGCGCGCGAGCCCGAGATCGTGGATCTTGCCCGCTGTTTGCGCGCCATGGGGGCGCGGATCGAGGGCGAGGGCACATCCGAGATCGTGGTCGAGGGGGTGACGGCGCTGCACGGGGCCACCCATGTGGTGGTGCCGGACCGGATCGAGCTGGGAACCTACATGCTGGCCCCGGCAATCGCGGGCGGCAGCATCGAATGCCTTGGCGGACGGCGGGAGCTTCTGGCCGCGTTCTGCGACAAGCTGGAGGAGGCGGGCCTCGAGCTTGAGGAAACGCCCACGGGCCTGCGCGTCAGCCGGGGCGAGGGGCGGCTGGCACCGCTGGACGTGATCACCGAACCCTTCCCCGGATTCCCCACCGACCTGCAGGCCCAGATGATGGCCGCGCTGTGCACGGCGCAGGGCGTTTCGGTGCTGGAGGAACGCATCTTCGAGAACCGTTTCATGCATGCGCCCGAGTTGATGCGCATGGGCGCGCGGATCGACGTGCAGGGCGGCACCGCCACCGTCACCGGGGTGGAGCGGCTGCGCGGGGCCCCGGTCATGGCCACCGACCTGCGGGCCAGCGTCAGCCTCATCCTTGCGGGACTTGCCGCCGAGGGGGAAACCGTGCTCAGCCGGGTCTATCATCTGGATCGCGGCTATGAGCGGCTTGAGGCAAAACTCTCGGCCTGCGGCGCAAGGATCGAACGGGTGCGTGCATGACCGGGGACGCACGATACGAGGATGCCGACGAAACGCCCCTGCGCCTGATCGCCCGGGATGCCGAGGACCTCGCCGTCATCTCGGCGCTGCTGCAGGATGCGGTGTTCCTGCGCTCCGACATCACCCGCTCGCGCCGTCTTCGGCAGGCCGCGATCCTGCTGACGCGGTTTCGCTGGGAGGACGCGCCCGCCGCCCGCGCCCAGGGCCGCAGGTTCGAGCGGGTGCGCACGCTGCTGGTGATCGAGGACATCCGCAGCATGGCCGCCCGCGGGCTGGAGGAGACCGCGCCCGACACGGTGCTGTCGGCGCTCACGCTAGAATTCCGGCCCGGAGAGGATGGATCGGGGCGGCTGGTGCTCCATCTCTCCGGAGACGGCGCGCTGGGCTTTGACGTGGAGTGCCTGTCGCTGCACCTGACCGATGTGACCCGCCCCCACGAAGCGCCCTCGCGGCGGATGCCCGCCCACCCGCTGGACGACGCGGAGCCGCCTGTGCCGCCCGCCGGGCCGCAACAGGATTGAAAAGCACCACCATGCCCCACCTGCTGGACAGCGCCGCCCCCGGCTTTGATGCCGCATTCGATGCCTTCCTGACGGCCCGCCGCGCCGCCGAGGAGGATGTGGACACCCAGGCCGCGGCGATCATCGCCGATGTGCGCGCCCGCGGCGACGCGGCCCTGATCGAGCTGACCGCCCGTCACGACCGGCTGGAGCTGACGCCCGAAACCCTGTGCCTGTCCGAGGACGAGATCACCGCCGCCATCGCCCGGGTAAGCCCCGAGGACCGGGCCGCGCTGGAACTGGCCGCCGAGCGCATCCGCGCCTATCACGTGCGCCAGATGCCCGCCGATGCCTCATGGACCGATCCCGACGGGGCGACGCTGGGCTGGCGCTGGGGCGCGGTGGATTCAGCGGGGCTGTATGTGCCCGGGGGGCAGGCCTCCTATCCCTCCTCGGTCCTGATGAACGCGATCCCCGCCCGGGTGGCGGGTGTTTCCCGGCTGGAGATCGCGGCACCGGCACCGGGGGGCGTGCTCAACCCGCTGGTGATCTGCGCGGCCCGCATGGCCGGGGTGGCGCGGATCTGGCGCATCGGCGGCGCGCAGGCCATCGCCGCGCTGGCCTATGGCACCGAGACCATCCGACCCGTGGACAAGATCACCGGCCCCGGCAACGCCTGGGTGGCGGCGGCCAAGCGGCGGGTGTTCGGACAGGTGGGCATCGACATGATCGCCGGGCCATCCGAGGTGCTGGTCATCGCCACGCCCGATGCCGACCCCGACTGGATCGCCCTCGACCTGCTGGCCCAGGCCGAGCATGACGCGGCGGCGCAATCCATCCTGATCACCACCGACGCGGCCCACGGTGCCGCCGTGGCCGGGGCGGTAGAGGCCCGGCTGCAGACCCTCGAACGCGCGGCCATCGCCGGTGCAAGCTGGCGCGACCACGGTGCGATCATCATCGTGCGCGATCTGGACGAGGCGGCGGCCCTGTCCGACCGGCTGGCGCCCGAGCATCTGGAGCTTCTGGTGCCCGACCCCGAAGCGCTGGCCGCGCGCATCCGCCATGCAGGCGCGATCTTTCTGGGGCCGTTCACCCCCGAGGCGATCGGGGATTATGTGGGCGGGCCCAACCATGTGCTGCCCACCTCGCGCTCGGCGCGGTTCTCGTCGGGCCTGTCGGTGCTCGATTTCCTCAAGCGGACCACGATGGCGCGCATGAGCCCCGGCGCGCTGGCGGCCATCGGGCCGGCCGCCGCCCGGCTGGCCCGGGCCGAGGGGCTGCAGGCCCACGGCCTCAGCGTCACCGCCCGTCTGGAGCGTCTGAACCGCTGAGCGCGACGGGCCGTCGCAATCCTGGCCGCACTGCCCTTGCGCGCCGCGCGGCTCTGTTGCAACAGGGATGCGCGCCATCTGCAGCCCGATCCGTCACGGGCCGCCCCCTGCCGGAGTGTCCCATGTCGCGCCTGTGCCGGATCGAGATCGACGACAGGGGCCTGCCCGCCCCCACCCCGGAGGTGGAGCAGGAGCGCCGGGTGGCGGTCTTCGACCTGCTGGAAGACAATTCCTTTGCCGTGTCCCCGCGCGACGGGGCCAGCCCGCCGCCCGGGCCCTATGCCCTGCGCCTCGCGATCCGCGAGCGCCGCCTTGTCTTCGAGATCGCCACCGAAAACGGCGCGCCCGTGACAGAGGTGCATCTGGCGCTGTCGCCCTTTCGTCAGGTGGTCAAGGATTACTTCCAGATCTGCGCCTCCTATTACGACGCGGTCAAGCGCCTGCCCCCCTCGCAGATCGAGGCCATCGACATGGGACGGCGCGGCATCCACGACGAGGGTGCGCGCCTGCTGGAAGAGCGGCTGGAGGGCAAGATCGCGCTCGACAAGCCCACGGCCCGGCGGCTCTTCACCCTGATGTGCGTGCTGCATTTCGGAGCCGCGGCTTGAGTGCGTCGTCCCTCCCCTCCTCGGTGCTGTTCTGCTGCGACCACAACGCGGTACGCTCGCCGATGGCCGAAGGCATGATGAAGAAATTCTATGGCCATGCCAGCTATGTGCAATCGGCAGGCGTGCATGGCGACCTGGAGGTGGACGGCTTTGCCATCGCCGT
This sequence comes from Paracoccaceae bacterium, assembly GCA_020832725.1. GTDB lineage: Bacteria > Pseudomonadota > Alphaproteobacteria > Rhodobacterales > Rhodobacteraceae > JAFIEC01. Next base: position 3,944 of record JAFIEC010000104.1, read on the forward strand.
TTGCGCCGAGATCGGGGTGGAGCTGGCCCGACACCGCTCGCGCAGCTTTGACGAGATGGTGGAATGGGGCGATGACCTGTCCGCCTTCGACCTGATCGTGGCCCTTTCCCCCGCCTCCCAGCGCCGGGTGCTGGACCTGACCCGGACCAATGCGCTGGAGGTGGAATACTGGCCCATCATGGACCCGACCGGTCTGGGCGAGGGGCGCGACGCCAAGCTTGCCGCCTATCGCCAGACCCGGGACCAGATCTGCCAGCGGATCATCTCCCGCTTCGGCCTGCCCTTTGACGCCAACCCGGAAGACATCCCATGACAGACACCGCCCGCGACCTTGTCGCCCGCTACTATGCCGCCTTCAATGCCGAGGATCGCGATGCGATGCTGGCCCTGCTGAGCGAGGATGTGGCCCATCACGTCAATCAGGGCGGAATCCGGCAGGGCCGGGCGGCCTTTGCGGCCTTCCTTGCGCATATGGCGCGCTGCTATCACGAGCGGCTTGAGGATATCGTCATCCTGACCGAACCTACCGGCACGCGGGTGGCGGCCGAATTCACGGTGCACGGGCGCTATCTGGAAACCGACGCGGGCCTGCCCGAGGCCCGGGGCCAGCGCTATGCCCTGCCCGCCTGTGCCTTCTTCACGCTGCGCGACGGCCGCATCGCGCGGGTGGCCACCCATTACAACCTGGCCGAGTGGGTGGCCCAGGTCGCTGCCGCACCGGATGCAGAAGAGGCATCGTCGCCATGAGCCTGACGTTCAGCGCGCTGACGGGGGCGGCCATCCTGCCGCACCTGCCCGCGCTGGCCGGGCTGCGCATCGCGGTGTTCCGGGAATGGCCCTATCTCTACGAGGGCGATGCGGATTACGAGCGGGGCTATCTTGCCCCCCTCGCCACAACCCCGGGCGCGGTTGTCGTGGCGGCGCGGGACGGCGCGCGCATGGTGGGGGCAGCCACGGGCGCACCGATGACGGGCCATGCCGCCGAATTCGCGGCGGCCTTCGCGGGCACCGGCCTCGATCTGTCCGAGATCTTCTATTGCGCGGAATCGGTTCTGCTGCCGGAATGGCGGGGCCAAGGGGCCGGGCATCGGTTCTTTGATCTGCGCGAGGCACAGGCCCGGAGCCTTGGCCTCTCGCGCGTGGCCTTCTGCGCCGTGATCCGCCCCGAAGACCATCCCGCGCGACCGCCCGGCTATCGCCCGCTCGATCCGTTCTGGCGCGCGCGCGGATACGCCCCGCTGCCCGGGGTGGTGGCGCATTTCGCCTGGCGCGACATCGGTGCCGGGCAGGAGACCGAAAAGCCCCTTCAATTCTGGATGCGCGATCTGTAGGGCCGCCGCCCGTCAACCCTTTGGCAAGCTTTTGGCGCGAGGAAGGCGACACAGAACAGGGGGCGGCGCATGGCGGGCGACGGGCCGCAACGTTCAACAGCGGATCATGCGGCGCAGGACGGGCCCCTGCCCCCGGGGGGCGGCCCGGCGGCACCCGATGCGGGACAGGCAGCAGAGGGGGGCCTTCCGGCCTTCGGGGCGGGGCGTGCGCCGCAGGCTGATGCCGCCGCACCGGCACCGGATGACAGGCACAGCCCCTTGCCACAGGGCGGAGCCGCAGCCGACCCTTTGCCTGCGGCAGGCCCGCCCGCACCACTGGGGGGCACATCGCCCCCCCCCGCCGCCCGCGACGACGCCGCCCCGCGCGAACTCTCCCATGGCGGCATGGTGGCCGACCCGCATCCGC
>JAFIEC010000108.1 GCA_020832725.1 Paracoccaceae bacterium
CCGGGGCCGTGGTCAAGGCCGATGCCTATGGGCTGGGGGCAGCTCGGGTGGCGCCGGCCCTTGCGCGCGCGGGCGCGCGCAGCTTTTTCGTGGCCGAGGCCGCCGAAGGGCGCGCGCTGCGCCAGGTGCTCGGTCAGGGCCCCGCGATCTTTGTCTTTTCCGGCCATATGGCGGGGGATGCCCCCTCGCTGTTCGAGGCCGGGCTGGTGCCGCTTCTGAACAGCCCCGAGCAGGTGGCACGCCAGGCCGCCGCCCTGCCCGATGCACCCTTTGGCCTGCAGCTTGACAGCGGCATGAACCGGCTTGGGCTGGAACCGGACGACTGGGCCGCGCTGCGCGACGCCCTGCCCGGCACGCCCGCCCTGGTGATCAGCCATCTTGCCTGTGCCGACGCACCCGACGCGGCGATGAACGACAGCCAGTTGCAGAGCTTTCGCGCCATGACCGACGGCATCACGGTGCCGCGCTCGCTGGCGGCCACGGGCGGGATCCTGCTGGGCGGGGCCTATCATTTCGAGATGGTGCGCCCCGGGATCGGCCTCTATGGCGGCCTGCCCTTTGCCGCCGCGCGGCAGGTCGTGCGGCTGGATCTTCCGGTGATCCAGACACGGGCCGTCCTGCCCGGCGAGGCCGTGGGCTATGGCCGTGCATTCGTGGCGGACAGACCCATGCAGGTTGCCACGGTTTCAGGGGGTTATGCGGATGGGCTCATTCGCCACATGAGCGGGCGTGCGCAACTCCATGCCGGTGACGTGCCCTGCCCGCTTCTGGGGCGGGTCTCGATGGATCTTCTGACCGTCGATGTGACCCATCTGGACGATGTGCCCGAGACCCTGACGATCCTTGGCCCGCATCAGGGCGTGGATGCGCTGGCCGATGCGGCGGGCACCATCGGATACGAGATCCTTACTGGACTGGGGGCGCGATACGAGCGGCGCTATCTGGGCGGGGCGGCATGATGGGGGCGATCCTGGCCATCCCGGGCGCGGTGGGGCGCGGCACGCTGGCGGTCTGTGCGCTGGTGGGGCGGGTGGTGTTCTTTGCCGGGGCCATCCTCATGCACATGGTCCGCCCCCCCTTCTACGGGCGGGAGTTCCTGCGCGCGCTGCTGCAGATCGGCTATTATTCGCTTCCGGTGGTGGGCCTGACCGCGCTGTTCACCGGCGGGGCGCTGGCGCTGCAGATCTATGCGGGGGGCGCGCGGTTCAACGCGGAATCGGTGGTGCCCTCGATCGTGGCCATCGGAATGGTGCGGGAGCTGGGCCCGGTGCTGGGGGGCCTGATGGTGGCGGGCCGTGTCGCAAGCGCCATCGCCGCCGAGCTGGCCACGATGCGGGTGACCGAGCAGATCGACGCCCTGACCACGCTGTCCACGGACCCGATGAAATTCCTTTGCGTCCCCCGGGTGCTGGCGGCCACATTGTCGCTGCCGCTGCTGGTCGGGGTGGGCAACATCATCGGGATCATGGGCGGCTATCTGGTGGGTGTCAGCCGGCTGGATTTCAACTCGGCGGCCTATATGCGCAACACGCTCGACTTCCTCGAGACGGGAGACGTGGTCTCGGGCCTTGCCAAGGCGGCGGTGTTCGGCTTCATCGTGGCGCTGATGGGGTGCTACAACGGCTTCAATTCGGGGCGGGGCGCACAGGGCGTGGGCCGGGCGACAACCGATGCGGTGGTGTCGTCTTCGGTGCTGATCCTGACCGCCAACTACATCCTGACAGAAGCGTTCTTCGGCACATGACCGACGCCGCGCCCATGATCCGCTTTTCGGGCCTGCACAAGGCCTTTGGCAGCAACCGGGTGCTGCGCGGGGTCGATCTGGAGGTCGTCCGGGGCGAGAGCCTTGTCGTGATCGGCGGATCGGGCACCGGCAAGTCGGTGCTGATCAAATGCGTACTCGGTCTGGTGCAGCCCGACAGCGGGCGGATCGAGGTCGAAGGCCGCAACGTGACCACGGGCGACCGTGACACGTTCCTTTCGCGCTTCGGCATGCTGTTTCAGGGCGGGGCGCTGTTCGATTCGATGCCGGTCTGGCAGAACGTGGCCTTTCGCCTGATGCGAGGTCCGGGCCGCCTCTCCAACGAAAAGGCGCGTGCACGGGCGCTGGAAAAGTTGCGCCGGGTGGGCCTCGGGGCGGATGTGGCCGACCGTTTTCCGGCAGAGCTTTCGGGCGGCATGCAGAAGCGCGTGGGCCTTGCCCGGGCCATCGCCGCCGAGCCCGAAATCATCTTTTTCGACGAACCCACAACCGGCCTCGATCCGATCATGTCGGGCGTCATCAACACGCTTGTCCGCGAGCTTGTGGTCGAGATGGGGGCCACGGCCATCACCATCACCCACGACATGACCAGCGTGCGCGCCATCGCCGACCGTGTGGCGATGCTGCATGACGGTGTGATCCACTGGCATGGTCCGGTGTCGGAGATCGACAGCGCCGACGACCCCTATCTGCGGCAATTCGTGGGCGGGCTGCCCGAAGGCCCGATCGAAGCGATCCGCTGACGGCCCCGCCTCTCAGGCGGTCTCGCGCAGGCGGATGCGGCCCGAGGCCACCATGTCCGAGGGGGTCACCGGATAGTCGCCCGAAAAGCACGCATCGCAATAGCGCGGCTGGGCAGGTTCACGCCCCCCCGCCTCGCCGACCGCGCGATACAGCCCGTCGAGCGAGATGAAGCGCAGGCTGTCCACCCCGATATGGGCGCGCATCTCTTCCTCCGACATGCGCGCGGCCAGAAGCTTTTCGCGCTCGGGCGTGTCCACGCCATAAAAGCAGGGCCATTGCGTAGGTGGGCTGGCGATGCGGAAATGCACCTCGGCCGCACCGGCCTCGATGATCATCTCCTTGATCTTGAGCGAGGTGGTGCCCCGCACCACGCTGTCATCCACCAGCACCACACGCTTTCCCCGGATCAGGGTGCGGATCACGTTCAGTTTCAGCCGCACACCCATGTTGCGGATCTGCTCCGACGGCTCGATGAAGGTGCGCCCCACGTACTGGTTGCGCACGATGCCAAAGGCAAAGGGGATGCCGGATTGCTGGGCATAGCCCACCGCGGCGGGGGTGCCGGAATCGGGGACCGGGCAGACGAGGTCGGCCTCGGCGGGGGCCTCGCGGGCAAGCTCCACTCCGATCGCCCGGCGGGTCTCGTAGACAGAGCGCCCGCCATGGCTGGAATCGGGGCGCGAGAAATAGACATGCTCGAAGATGCAGAAGCGTGACCGCTTGGGCTCGAACGGTCGGTGGCTGACGAGGTCCGGGCCGTCGATCACGACCATCTCGCCCGGCTCCACCTCGCGGATGTACTCCGCCCCGATGATGTCGAGCGCGCAACTCTCCGAGCCCAGCACCCAGCCGCCCTGCGCATCGGGCAACCGGCCCAGCACAAGCGGCCGCACCCCCAGCGCGTCACGCACGCCGATCAGCTTGGTCCGGGTCATGGCGACGATCGAGAACGCCCCCTCGACCCGGCGCAG
>JAFIEC010000110.1 GCA_020832725.1 Paracoccaceae bacterium
GCGGGGCCCGCCTGGGGGTGGCCCCAGGCGGGCGCCGTCGGTACCGGCGCACTCGCCGCCGGGCGTGAGCGGTGCGACGGCTGCGCCGGGACCGCTTCACCTGCCATGACCTTTTGCCATTCGGGTGCCGTGGGCAGGACCACATGATCGAGCTTGTTGGCGTCCTTGTAGGCCGGGTTTCGATTGGGCTCGATCTGGATCTTGGCGACAAAGGTGATGCCATCGAGATCGGCGAGCCCGCGCAGCACCCGCTTGGCTTTCGCGCCCTCACTCATGTCGTCGGGATTCAGCCCCAGCGCGCTGTCGATCATCGCGCGGAACTGGCTCTTGGAGATCTTCCAGCCGATGGACTGGCCCTGCTCATCGAGCTTGCCGCCCTGCACGGTGAAATTCTGCCAGAACTTGCGCCGGGCGAACGGGCCCTCGGCCACGGTGAACTCGGCATCCACCATACGCACGTCACTTCCGGGCTGGTTCGATGGCTTCAGCAGACCGCGATCCACCTCGCTCATCCCGTCACTGCCGCCCTTGCGGATGGACATGGTCACTTTGGCAAAGGTGCCGTCGGGGATCAGGTCGCCGGACTGCTGCGGCGCCACATCATTCATGTCGAAGGTCATGGGATTATCCTTTCAAGGGTTGGTTGATCTTGGTGAGCAGCGCGCCGAGGTCGGCGGGCTCGGTGAGGTCGAGTTTTCCGCTGCGGTCCTTCGCCGGTAGACCCCAGGGGTTGCCGGAGCGACAAACCAGGCGGCGGACCTTCCCCTTTTCGGGGTCGTGGCGCCATGTGGTGGCCCCGTCCGGGCCGGTTTCTGGGTTGAAGAGGCTGAGCGTCATCACCTGATCGACGATGCCCGGCAGTTCGCGCGCGGCCTTGCCGCCCTCCATCTGCGGCTGCCAGGTCACCCGGTTCATGTCGTCGATGACCTTCTCGAGAATGCCGACGAAGATGACCGTGCGCCCCGGCGCGTGCTGCAGATGCTTCAGCAGCCCGATGACCTCGCGCGCCAAAAGCCCGTAAGCGCCGCGCGTGTCCGGCTTGCCGGTGCGTTCCGACAGCGCCTCGGGGCGGGTCCTGGCCCAGGCCATCGCCTGCCGCGTCAGGTCGGTGATGCTGTCGACGAAGATGATCCGCTTGGCATCGATCTTCTCGGCCAGCTCGGCATGCTGGGCGCGCAGATGCGCATGGTGCGCCTCCGAGAAATGCTCCTCGGGCTGGGCGGCCGGGTTCGCGCCGCCGATCAGGCAGGCGATGTCGACCGCGTCGGCAAAGCGGCGGATCGGGATGCTGTCGCCAGGCCAGTCCTGGACGGACTTGAGGCCCGCCTCCAGATCGATGCAGAGCGTCTCGGCGGGCGGCAGGGTCTTCAGCAACGTGGTCTTGCCCGCGCCGCTCGGCCCGAACAGCGCCATGGTGGTCTTGCCCTGCGCCTCGCGCAGCCGGTCGTCGGCGGAAATGATGCGCAGGCTCATTGATCGCTCCCCTGCGGGACGATCGCGATCTTCAGCGCACCCGTCTTCACGGTTCGGGCGGGCTCAAACCCCTTGCGCCAGGCCTCGGGCAGGGCCGCGTACTTGCGCTCCGACACCTTCAGCGTGGTCTCGATGAACTCGGCCGGGTCCTCGCCGGAGGCGGCGATGCTGGCCGCGATCTGCGCCAGCCGCTCCTGATCCCACTCCACCCGCTTGGGCAGATCGGCGATGATGGTGAAGGTGCCATCCACCAGCCGCACCGTGCCGGTATCCTTGCCGGCGTCGCGGCGGGCCTCCGCGGCGCGGGTGGCGTAGCGGACTTCCAGCGCGGTGTTGAAGCGCGTGGTTGCTACCTTCAGCTGCCGCGCCGCATGATCGAGCTCGCCCTGCAGGCCGGCGAGCAGGTCGACCGGCAGCTGGGCCAGCTCACCTGCGGGCAGGTTGATGAGATCGTCGATGTTTGGGGCATTGTCGGGAAAGGGCATCTGTCTCTCCATGATGGGGGGAATGGGGTCAGGCCGCCTCGAGCAAGCGCATCGAGAGGGCCGCGCCGGAGCGCCGGGGCTTCGGCCGGGCGATGGCGATGTAGGCGAAGCGATCCGTCGCCAACCGCGCCTGCACGAGATGAACGAGCCCCTGCTCGGCGGCCCGGAAGGCGGCATCGGCCAGACGGCGCAGCTCCAGGCGGGCCTCGGGGGCCAGGCGAGAGAGCAACTTGTCGGTATCGACCACGAGAAAGCCGCGGTGATAGACCAGCGCCTCCCCTGCCCCGGCCTGCGCCACCCAGGCGCAGAAGGTGATCTCCGAGACCAGGGGGCGATCGACCAGGGCGCAGGGGGCGAGCAGGCGGGGATCGAGACCGGGGCGGGCCATGGTCATTGCACCCTCCCCAGCAGGGTGCTGGCCGCGGTGCTGTCGCAGCGCCGGCCGCTCTCATAGGCCTCGATGTCCTCGAGCCGGTAGACGACGCGTCCGCCGATCTTGACGAAGGCCGGCCCCTCCCCCTTCCAGCGCCAGCGCTCCAGCGTGCGGGGGCTGATCTGCCAACGGTCTGCGAGGCGGACCTGGTTCAGGAATTGTGCGGACATCGACCTCTCCAGTGCTGCGGTGTCTGGAGGAGTGATGCCAGTTTCGAGGTCTGCAGAAGTCCCACAAGTGGGATGCGCCGGACGATTTTTTCCGGCCTGTATTTGCAGGAGAATCGCCGATCACGGCGCCTTTGCAGACAAGTGCAGACCAGACGCAGACCGGATGCAGACGAAACGCACACCGCGGGCCGCCCGGGGCCCGGGAATCAGAAAGCCCGCCGGGGTGGCGGGCTGTGCGGAAGGCGGAGGAGGGTGGCGATCAGCCGGAGCGCGACAGCCAGATCGCAAAGGCCGGATCGAGGTAATACCAGCCACGGCGGCCCGGGGTCTTGCGCAGGAGGCGCGTCCACCATGGCTTGCGGCTGAACAGGGTGCCGAGCTTCGTCGAGGAAGCGCCTGCCGCCTCGAGGATCTTCAGGTGGTGCTGGTCCGGCGCCCCCGCCCGCGTCCTCTCGAACATGAAGGCCAGCGCGCGGGCCTGCGGCAGGGTGAAGGCATAGTCGAACTCGTCATACACGAACTGGCGAAAATCGAAGGCTCCCTCGGCTCGGCTGCCGCCTTCACCAAGCACGTCGGCCCGGATCGTCTCCCAATGCGGGCGGCGCACCAGCGCGTCCTTGCGCTCGAGCCGCAGCCCACCCTCGGCACGCAAAGTCAGCCGGCGCCCATCGGCCAGCAGAGCATCGGTGATCCTGCGCTGCCCGTCCCGCACCAGGCGAAAGCCATCGCGCAGATGGAGATCCGCGACCCCGTGGAACACGCGTTCCTCGTCGGGCAGCCACTCGCAGCGGCCCGGCTCGATTTCCTCCGCCACGGAGAGCAGCACCGGCTGCGCCACGAGCCGCACCGACAGGCTCAGAGTGCCATTGCCCACGAGGTAGCGGATGTCGGCGTCGGTGAGGCCCCAGCGCTCGGCGATCTCGGCCAGCTCGAAGCAATCCCTCTCGATCCGCATGGCGTCGATTCCTCTCGCATGAGTTCATGCTTTGTTCTTATTTGCTTGACACCCGCTGATCAATCCTGCTTTTTCCACACACTGCATTTGGCTGGGGATAACATGGCTGTCGCGATGCACGAACGCATGAGGGCACGCACCCGCCAGCTCGGCATGTCCGTGGCCGAGCTCGCCCGTGCCGCAGGCGTCAACCGCTCCTTCGTCTACGACATCCTGCGCGGGCGCTCGCAGGTGCCCAACCTCGAGAAGCTCACCCGCCTCGCCGCGGCGCTGAAAGTGGAGGTGGAGTGGCTGCTCACCGGCAAGGGCGGCCTCTCGGGCGATGATCCCATCGATGCCGGGTACCATAACGAATTCGTCGCCATCCAGCATGTGGGCGCGCGGCCCGCGATGGGCGGCGGCACCGTCATCGAGACCGAGAACACGCCGGGGCGGGATTTCCACTTCCGGCGCGCCTGGATCCGCAACCGGCTCAAGGCCGCGCCGTCGATGCTGCGCGTGATGTCGGTGCAGGGCGACAGCATGCTGCCCACGCTCGAGGACGGCGATGTCATCCTTGTCGACATGAACCTGCGCAACCCCGCCCCGCCGGGCATCTTCGTGCTGCATGACGGCATGGGGCTCGTGGCCAAGCGGCTGGAACATGTGCCGATGAGCGACCCGCCCCGGGTGCGCATCATCTCCGACAACCCGCGCTACAGCCCCTATGAATGCACCGCAGACGAGGTCAATATTGTCGGGCGGGTCCGCTGGTACGGGCGGGAGATGTGATGAGATGCGCATGCGCCCACGACCCCTTTCGGGGCAAAGGCAGATGCAGGCAGTCGAGCGCCGGTTGTGGCACCTGAGTTGACCCGGCATTCGGCGGGGGAAGTTCTGGCCGGCCTCGTGGAGCGGGTCACCTTCCATAACCCTGAGAACGGGTTCTGCGTCCTGCGCGTTAAGGCGAGGGGACACCGGGATCTGGTGACCACCATCGGTCACGCCGCGATGATTTCCGCGGGCGAGTGGATCACCGCCTCGGGCAGCTGGCTGAACGATCGCAACCACGGTCTGCAGTTCAAGGCGCATTTCCTGAAGACCTCGGCTCCCTCGACCATCGACGGGATCGAGAAATACCTTGGCTCGGGCATGATCCGCGGCATCGGTCCGGTCTATGCCAAGCGGCTGGTCGAGATGTTCGGCAAGGACGTCTTCGATATCATCGAGGCCATGCCCGAACGCCTGCGCGAGGTCGAGGGCATCGGTCCCAAGCGCGCCGCGAAGATCACAGCTGGCTGGGCGGACCAGAAGGTCATCCGCGAGATCATGGTGTTCCTGCACGAGCACGGCGTCGGCACAGCGCGGGCGGTGCGCATCTTCAAGACCTACGGCACCGACGCCGTACAGGTCATGAGCGAGAACCCCTATCGACTGGCACGGGACATCCGTGGCATCGGCTTCCGGACGGCCGACGTGATCGCCGAGAAGCTCGGGATCGAGAAAACCGCCATGATCCGCGTGCGCGCGGGGATTTCCTTTGCCCTGACTGAGGCGATGGGTGACGGGCATTGCGGCCTGCCCCGGACGGAACTGATCAGGTTGGCGGAAAAGCTCCTCGAGGTTCCCGCTCCGTTGATCGAGAGCGCCCTGCTGGAGGAGCTGACCGAAGAGACGATCACGGCCGATCAGGTGGGCGATACGGATTGCATCTTCCTGACGGGCCTGTACCTCGCCGAGCGGGGGATCGCCGAGCATCTCAAGCGGATCCGGGCAGGCCCCCTGCCCTGGCCGGACATCGATGCCGACAAGGCACTGCCCTGGATCGAGCAGAAGACGGGCCTCGCCCTTGCCACCAGCCAGGCCGAGGCGATCCGTACCGCCCTGAGATCCAAGGTCATGGTGATTACCGGCGGCCCGGGCGTCGGCAAGACCACCATCGTGAACTCGATCCTGCGCATCCTGGCCGCAAGGGCAATGAAGCTGCTCCTCTGCGCGCCCACCGGCCGCGCGGCCAAGCGCATGGCCGAGGCCACGGGCATGGAGGCCAGGACCATCCACCGTCTTCTGGAATTCGATCCCAAGGCCTTCGGCTTCAAGCGCAATGACGAAAACCCCCTCGACTGCGACCTGCTGGTCATCGACGAAAGCTCGATGGTCGACGTGCTCCTGATGCAGTCGTTGATGAAGGCCGTCCCAAGCGCGGCAGCCCTGCTGATCGTCGGCGACATCGACCAGCTTCCGTCGGTCGGCCCCGGCCAGGTCCTGGCGGACATCATCGGCTCCGGCGCCGTTCCCGTGATGCGCCTGACCGAGGTGTTCCGACAGGCTGCACGGAGCAAGATCATCACGACAGCGCATGCGATCAATGCAGGTCGCCTGCCAGACCTCGCGCCGCCCGATGGCACGACGGATTTCTACTTCGTGCCGGCCGCCGATCCGGAGCAGGCCGTGCCGCGGATCGTGGAACTCGTCTCACGGCGCATCCCGCGCCGCTTCGGCCTCGATCCGATCAAGGACATCCAGGTGCTCTGCCCGATGAACCGTGGTGGCGTTGGTGCGCGCTCCCTGAACATCGAACTGCAAGCCGCGCTGAACCCCGCCGGCGACAAGAAGGTCGAGCGGTTCGGCTGGACCTTTGCGCCGGGCGACAAGGTGATGCAGGTCGAGAACGATTATGACAAGGATGTCTACAACGGTGATATCGGGATGGTCGAGAATGTCGACCTGGACGAAGGCGAGCTGGCGGTCGACTTCGACGGCCGCACCGTGACCTTCGCGTTCGGCGAGCTCGACACGCTGGTGCCGGCCTATGCCGCGACCATTCACAAGAGCCAGGGATCCGAATACCCCGCCGTTGTCATCCCGGTCATGACCCAGCATTACGCCATGCTTCAGCGAAACCTGATCTACACCGGCGTGACCCGCGGCAAGAAGCTCGTGGTGCTGGTCGGCCAGAAGAAGGCCGTGGCCATCGCAGTGAAGAACGTCTCGGGGCGGCGGCGCTGGTCGAAACTCGGGGAGTGGCTGCATCGCTCTGGGCGTCATGTAGACCCACACACCCCACAGCTCAGTTGAACGATGGCGGAGGGCAGCTGGGCCGAATTCGGGTTTGGGGCAAATGCCAGCCTTGAGACGTCAGGGGCGCCATTCGGGCACTTGCTGGTCGGCCCGTAACGCGAACTGGCCTGCCCCCTGAAAAGTGGTCCTCCCTCTGGTAGGCTTTCGAGCCCGATGGAGGATGCAGGAATGCCCCAGAAGAAGCACCAGCCGGAGGAGATCGTCGCGAAGCTTCGGCAGGTCGACGTGTTGGTGTCGCAGGGCCGGTCGGTGGCCGCAGCGGTGCGTACGATCGGCGTGACGCAATTCACCTACTACCGGTGGCGCAAGGAGTTTGGCGGCTTGAAGACCGACCAGGTGAAGCGGCTGAAGAAGTTGGAGAAGGAGAATGAGCGGCTGCGGAAGGCAGTGTCCGACCTGACGCTGGAGAAGCTGATCCTGCGGGAGGCTGCCTCGGGAAACTTCTGAACCCCGTCCGCCGCCGTGCCTGCATCGATCACGTCCGGCAGAAGTTCGATGTCTCGGAACGGTTCGTCTGTCGCGTGCTCGGGCAGCACCGCTCAACCCAGCGGAAGGTGCCGCGCAGGCGGGCCGACGAGGACGCGCTGACCGCGGACATCATCGCACTCGCCAGCCAGTACGGGCGCTACGGATACCGGCGCATCACGGCGCTGCTGCGCGAGGCGGGCTGGGCGGTGAACGCGAAGCGGATCTGGCGGCGAGAGGGGCTGAAAGTGCCTGCGAAACAACAGAAGAAGAGCCGGCTCTGGCTGACCGACGGGTCGTGCATCCGTTTGCGGCCCGAGCATCCGAACCACGTCTGGTCCTATGACTTCGTCGAGGCCCGGACCCATGACGGCAGGAAGTTCCGCATACTCAATGTCATCGACGAGTTCACCCGCGAGTGCCTGGCAATCCGCGTCGACCGGAAGCTCAGATCGACGGACGTCATCGACGTGTTCTCCGACCTGTTCATTCTGCGCGGCGTGACCGACCACATCAGGTCGGACAACGGCCCGGAGTTCATCGCCAAGGCGGTGCGCGACTGGATCGGCGCGGTCGGGGCCAGGACCGCCTACCTCGAGCCCGGCCGCCCCTGGGAGAACGGCTGTTGCGAGAGCTTCAGCGCGAAACTTCGCGACGAGCTGCTCGACGGCGAGATATTCTACAGCCTCGCCGAGGCGAAGATCGTCATCGAGCGCTGGCGCCGCCACTACAACACGAAGCGCCCGCACTCATCGCTGGGCTATCGCCCCCCGGCCCCGGAGGCCCTGCAGTGGCCGGCTCCGCCATCCGGCGTAGCTTCGCCGGCCACCCCAACCGTAGCGCCAAGGCCCATCATGCACTAAAACTGATCCCGGACCACCCGATAGGGGCAGACCAATCCCGGAGCCATTTCATGCGAGTCGTTATTGTCTTCTGCGTCATTGCCGTATCTTGGATGCTGCCAAACTCAGCCCACGCCCAGACCCGCCATGCGCTGGTCATCGGGATCGACGATTACGCCCATGTCGAACCGCTGCAAAAGGCCCGCAACGACGCAAGCGCGGTGCATGCCGCGCTGCAGGCTGCGGGGTTCCGGTCCGATCTGATGCTGGACAGCGACGGCATGGCCCTGCTGCAGGGGCTGGAAAGATTTGCCAGCCGTATCCAGCCGGGCGACGAGGCGGTATTCTTCTTTGCCGGCCATGGGGTGGAGCTGGACGGCGAGAACATCCTGCTGCCCGCCGACATTCCGGCGCCGCGGCAGGGCGGCGACCTGCTGGTGCGGCGCTTCGGGGTCCCGGTCAATGACGTGCTGGACCAGATCCAGCGCCGCGGCGCGCGGCTGAGCCTGCTGATCCTGGA
>JAFIEC010000117.1 GCA_020832725.1 Paracoccaceae bacterium
GTGTCGGCCAGCGCGCCCTGCGCCGCATCGCCCATGAGACCTTCCAGCACATGCACGCGCTGTCGCTGCGCTATCACATCACCCGCAAGACCGGTGGCCTGAGCCGGATCATCGAGCGCGGCGTGAAGGGCGTGGATTTCCTTCTGCGCTTCCTGCTGTTCTCCATCGGCCCGCTGATCCTGGAGCTGGCGATGATCGAGGGCATCCTGTTCTTCGTCTTCGACGTCTGGTATCTGACCGTCGTTGCCGGAACCATCGCGCTCTACATCTGGTTCACGTTCCGGGTGACGGAATGGCGCGTCCAGATCCGGCGCGTGATGAACGAGCAGGACACCGACGCCAACCAGAAGGCCATCGACAGCCTGCTGAACTTCGAGACGGTCAAGTATTTCAACGCCGAGGACCGCGAGGCCGCGCGCTATGACGCCGCCATGGCCCGCTATGAGGACGCGGCGATCCGCACCAACAATTCGCTGGCGTTCCTGAACTTCGGCCAATCTCTGCTGATCACCGCCGGGCTGGTGGCGGTGATGGTGATGGCCGCCATCGGGGTAGAACGCGGGCAGCTGACCGTGGGCGATTTCGTCATGGTCAACGCCTACATGATCCAGATCACCATGCCGCTGAACTTTCTCGGAACGGTCTACCGCGAAATCCGCCAGAGCCTTGTGGACATGGGAGAGATGTTCGACCTGCTGGAACGCCCGCCGGAGGTGCAGGACAGGCCAGCCGCACCCGCGCTTGCGGTGCGGGGCGGCGGGCTGCGATTCGAGAATGTGCACTTCGCCTATGATCCGGCGCGCCCGATCCTGCGCGGGATCGATCTGGAGGTGCGCCCGGGCGGCAGCCTTGCGATCGTCGGGCCCTCGGGCTCGGGCAAATCCACCATCGGGCGGCTTCTGTTCCGCTTCTACGACGTGACCGGAGGGCGCATCCTGATCGACGGGCAGGATGTGCGGGAGGTGACGCAGAACAGCCTGCATGCCGCCATCGGGATCGTGCCGCAGGACACGGTGCTGTTCAACGATACGCTGTATTACAACATCGCCTATGGCCGCGCCGACGCCACTCGCGCCGATGTCGAGGCGGCCGCCCGCGCGGCCCGGATCGACGGGTTCATCCGCACCCTTCCCGAGGGCTACGCCACCCAGGTCGGAGAGCGGGGGCTGAAGCTCTCGGGCGGCGAGAAACAGCGCGTGGGCATCGCGCGATCGCTGGTCAAGGACCCGCCGGTCCTGCTTCTGGACGAGGCGACAAGCGCCCTCGACAGCCAGACCGAGCGCGACATACAGGACAGCCTGCGCGCCGCCGGCGCGGGCCGCACGGTGCTGATGATCGCACATCGGCTCTCGACGGTCGTGGAGGCCGATGAAATCGTGGTGCTGGAAGACGGGCTGATCCGGGAACGCGGCACCCATCAGGCGCTGCTTGCGGCGGGTGAGCGCTATGCCGCGATGTGGACCCGTCAGCAGGCGGACGAAGACGCCCCGGGCGCGCCCCCTGCCGCCTGAGCCGGCTCAGCGGGGGATCACCAGATCGACCTGCAGCCCGCCCAGATCGGAACTGGTGCCAAGGTTCAGACTGCCCCCATGGGCATGGGCCACATCCTGGGCGATGGACAGGCCCAGCCCCACGCCTCCGCCGCCGTCATTGCGGTTGCGCGCCGCATCCAGCCGGACAAACGGGCGCAGCGCTGCGGCCCGGTCGGCCTCGGGAATGCCCTTGCCATCGTCCTCGAGCGTGAAGCGCAGCGCCCGGCGGGTCAGCGAAACCGTCAGCCGCGCGGATTTCCCGTGGCGGGCCGCGTTGGTCATGAGGTTGGCCAGCGCCCGGCGCAGGCCCGCCACCCGCAGCGGCATCAGCGGACCCGGCGGCAATGGTCCGGGATGATCGGGCGCGATCTCTTCCGGGGCACCACCCGGCCGCGCGATCCGCAGCGAGATTGCCTGCCCCCCGCGGCGCGCATCGTCCACCACGGCCGCGGCAAGGGCCAGCGGGTCGGCCCGGGTGATCTCTTCCAGCGACTGGTCCCGTGCAAAGGCAAGGAACTCCTCGATCATCGCCTCCATCTCGACCACATCGCGCAGCATCGCCTCCTGCTCGGGCCCCTCGGGCTCCAGGCTCAGGGCAAGCTTCATCCGGGTCAGCGGCGTGCGCAGGTCATGGCTCACCCCCGACAGCATCAGCGTGCGCTGCTCGATCTGCCGTTCCAGCCGGGCCCGCATGTCGAGAAACGCATGGCCCGCCGCACGCACCTCTGTTGCGCCCGAGGGCGAGTAGGACAGTGCCCGCCCCTTGCCAAAGGCCTCGGCCGCCTCTGCCATGCGCTTGATCGGGCGCAGCTGATTGCGCAGGTAGAAAAAGGCGATCAGCGTCATCAGAGCCGAGGTCGCCAGCATCAGCACCAGAAGCTGGTGCGGGTTGGACGCGGCCACACGGGCGCGCGAGAAGGTCACGGCAAGCGGGCCCTCCGGCCCCTCCAGCCGCAGCGTGACGCTGCGCGGGTCGCGCGCCAGATCCACTGCCCGCAATTCGGGCAGGCCGCCACGAAAGGTTGCCGTGATCACCCGGCCTGACAGGTCGTAGAACAGCCGCGCATCGCTCTGGGCAAGGTCGGGGGGCGGTGCGGTCAGCAGCGTCAGGGCAAGACCGCGCGTGATCGCCCGGGTCTGGGCAGCATCCGGCCCCTCGGCAGCGATCGTGTCCAGAAGCACGCGGATATCCAGCAGGACATTGGCCGCCATCTGCCGGGCAACACCCTCGTAATGGCGCTGGATGAAGACAACCGAAACCACCAGCTGCACCACCACGACCGGCAGCACGAGGATCAGGGCGGCGCGACCGTAAAGACCGCGGGGCATGTAGGCCTTGAGCCAGCGAAAGGAGAGGCCGCGCATCGCCCGCACTCAGCCCTGCCGCCCGGGGGCAGACCGCGCGGGCGCGGTGGCCGGGGGGCGGGGCAGCCGGTTCAGTAGCCGTCTCCCGACGAAGAGGATGCGATCGGCGCAGCATCGGGCTTGTAGAGGCCCTGCGCCTTGAGCGCATCGGCTACCTCGCGCGGCATGTAGGCTTCGTCATGGCGCGCCAGCAATTCGCTGGCCACGAAAACACCATCGATCAGCCGACCGGTACCGATCATGCCCTGCCCTTCCTTGAACAGATCGGGGAGGATCCCGTCGTAGAAGGCATCGATCGTGGCACCGCCGTCCGTGACGCGGAAATGGGTGCGGGTGCCCTGGCCCCGGCGGATGGACTCATGTTCCACCAGCCCGCCCAGGCGGAAAACTTCGGTCGGCTCGGGTGTGTCGGCCATCACCTGGCTGGGGCTGCGGAACAGGTTGATCCCGTCGCGCACCGCATAGCCGATCAGGGCCGTGGACAGACCCAGAAAGACAAACGCCGCGATGATCAGCTGGATGCGGCGCTTCTTTCGCAATCCGGCCATGACTTCTCCTCCGTGGGCCCCTCAGGGAAAGAGCGGGGCAAGCGTGAGGCCCGCCGTTTCGGGCAGGCCCAGCATCAGGTTTGCGTTCTGGACCGCCTGTCCCGACGATCCCTTGGTCAGGTTGTCCAGGGTGGAGAACACCATGGCGCGGCCTGCGCGCCGGTCGGCGACCACCCCCAGATGGACGTAGTTCGAGCCTCGAACATGGCGCGTGGCGGGGTGGCTGCCAAGGGGCAGGACAATCAGGAACGGCTCATCCGCGTAACGATCTGCCAGCGCGGCGTGGACCTCTTCCGGCGCACCCTTCACGTAAACAGTCGCGAGTATCCCCCTGTTCTGAGGCAACAAATGAGGTGTGAACGTCACCTCTACCGGGCGCCCCGCAGCGCGCGAGAATTCCTGATCGAACTCGGCCATGTGGCGATGGGCCGCAACGCTGTAGGCCGCGAAACCTTCGGATATCTCGGCGTGCAGCATCCCTTCCTTCGCGGCGCGGCCCGCGCCGGAAACCCCGGTGGCCAGGTCGATGATGATCTCGTCGGGATCGATCACGCCGGCCTCGACCAGTGGCAGAAGCGCATAAAGCCCGGTCGCCGCGTTGCAGCCCGTGCCGGCCACCAGCCGGGCCGCCCGGATCTCCTCGCGGTAGAACTCGGTCAGCCCATAGACCGCCTGCGCCTGAAGGTCGGGCGCGGCATGGGGCTGGCCGTACCACCGCCGGTAGGCCTCGAGGTCGCGCAGGCGGAAATCGGCGGACAGATCCACCACCTTCGGACCCGGTGGCAGCGCCGCGATCACCGCTTGCGATGTGGCATGGGGCAGCGCGCAGAAAATCAGATCGAGGCCCGCCAGATCGGTCTGCTCGATCGTTGTCAGTCGTGGCAGGTCGAGGTGGCGCAGGTGCGGAAACACGTCGGCCATCTGCTGGCCCGCCTTCCGGTCGGCCGTCATGGCCGCGATTTCCATCTCCGGATGGGTGGAGATCAGCCGCACCAGCTCTGCGCCGGTATAGCCGCTGGCTCCAAGAATGCCGACTTGTCTGGCGGTCACGTCCCTGCTCCTCTGGTCATGAAATCTAGGCTCTGCGATCCGCGCCCGCAATCGCCCGGCAAGGCCCCGCGTCAGGCCGCGCGAAAGGCGATCACCCTGTGCAGGAAACCCGCCGCCATGCGCGACACCTGATCGGGTGCGGCCGTGGTCAGAAACGCGCTGTCGGTGCCCGGCCCCAGCATTTCGGGGCGGCGTTGCAGGTAATCGGCCAGGCTCTCGGCCACAAGCGAGGCCTGGGAGAAGACCCGCACATCCGGGCCCAGCGCATCCTGGAACACCTCCTCGAGAAGCGGGTAATGCGTGCACCCCAGGATCGCGGCCTCGGGCCGGGGCATGCGCCGCAACAGAGCCTCCACATGGCTGCGCACCAAGGCTTCGGCCAGCAGGCGGTCCCCGCCCTCGATGGCATCCACCAGCCCGCCACAGGGCTGCGCCTCCACATCCACGCCGATGGCGCGAAAGGCCAGCTCGCGCTGAAAGGCCCGGCTGGCGACGGTCGCGGGCGTGGCAAACAGCGCCACATGCTTCACGTCTACCTCTCGCGGCGGGGAATTGTCGCCCCATTGGCGTTCGGTCAGCGCCTCGATCAGTGGCACGAAAACGCCCAGGACACGCTTGTTGTCGGGCACCCAGTTCTCCTGCATCCGCCGCAGGGCCGCTGCAGAGGCGGTGTTGCAGGCAAGGATCACAAGATCGCACCCCTCATCCCAAAGGCGTTCCACACCGGCACAGGTCAGGGTGAAGATGTCCTCGGCATCCCGGACACCATAGGGCGCATGGGCATTGTCGCCCAGATAGACCAAAGGCAAATCGGGAAGACGGCGGGCGATGGCGTCGCGGACGGTCAGCCCGCCGAGCCCTGAATCGAAGATGCCGACGGCCATCGTACCCTGTGCTTTTCTTCCAGTTCCAGCCCGAGCATGCCCGGCGGCACCGGACGGGGCGACAGACGGTATGTCTCGTGACGCAGGCAGGCCATGAGCCCCCGCGCATCGCCGTCATACCGCGAAAGAACCTCCCGCGCCAGTGGCTTGCCTATGCACAACCGCACCGGCGTGTCGACGCGACGGCGGAATTCCGCGATCAGGCAGGCCATGCGCAAGGTCGGGTGCAGGTGGCTGGCAATCTGGAAGAGGCGTGAGTTCCGTCCTTCGAAGAAGACGGGCGCAACCGTCGCCCCGGATTTCTGCACCATCCGCGCGGTGAAACCCCGCCAGCCCGGATCCAGCGGCAGGCCAAAGGGACGCGCAGCGGTAGAGACCGTGCCGCCGGGAAAGATGCACAGAGCGCCCCCCTGCCCCAGCCAGCCAAGGGCGGCGCGGCGGGTGGCGATGTTCAGCCGGATTGCGTCGGGGGTTTCGTCGAAGGACACAGGCAGGATGGTTTCTTCCAGCTCTGCCGCGCGGCAAAAGACGCGGTGGGCCAGAATGCGGAACCGGCCCCGCGCGCGGGACAGAAGCGCGCCCATCGCCAGGCCGTCAAGAATGCCGAAGGGGTGATTGGCAACCACGATCAGCGGCCCCGCCTCCGGCAGGTTCGGCGCGCTGCCGGGCAGAAGTTCCAGCCGAAGGCCGAACCGCTCCAACATCACCTCCCAGAAATCGGCACCGCTTGCGATATCGTCCTCATAGCCCCTTGCCCGGGCAAGCAGTGCCGCGCGGCCCGTGGCCCGCTCCGCCGCGCGGATGACGGCTCGCCCCGCCCGCGTGCGGGCCGAGCCCGCATAGCTTATGTCCTCGGCCGCGCCGCCGCGCGGGGGGCTGGCAAGGCTGGGGGGCATGGTCCGCACCGTCTTTGGTATCACAGGCCTGCCATCGCACAGGAACATGACGATGCGGCGACGGTTCCGGCGGATTGCCTATGTGGGCGTGCCCAAAGAAAAGGGCGGCGCGAAGAGACCCCGCGCCGCCCGAATGCTGCTTTGTGCCTGTCCGGCGTCAGCGCTTTGAGAACTGGAAGCTCCGCCGCGCCTTGCGCCGACCGTATTTCTTGCGCTCGACCACGCGGGCATCGCGGGTGAGAAAGCCCGCCGCCTTGAGCGGGCTGCGCAGCCCCGGCTCATAGAGCTGGAGGGCACGCGAGATGCCGTGCTTGACGGCTCCTGCCTGCCCGGACAATCCGCCGCCGGTGACGGTGGCCATCACGTCGAACTGGCCATCCACACCCGCCACCTGAAACGGCTGGCGCAGGATCATCTGCAGCACGGGCCGGGCGAAATAGACGGTGATGTCCTTGCCGTTCACCGTGACACGGCCCGAGCCGGGACGGATCCAGACGCGGGCAACGGCGTCCTTGCGCCGACCGGTGGCATAGGAACGGCCCAGGGCGTCGCGCGAGGGTTCGCGGGCGGGGGCTGCTTCGGCGGCCAGTTCGCCTGCGACGGCGGCCTTCAGGTCGTCGAGGGATTTGATGTCATCGCTCATGCTCAGGCGCTCCGCGTGTTCTTCGGGTTCATGGCCTTCAGGTCCAGAACGTCGGGCTGCTGGGCCTCGTGGGGATGCTCGGCCCCGGCATAGACGCGCAGATGCGTCATCTGGCGGCGCGACAGGGGACCGCCGGGCAGCATCCGCTGCACCGCCTTCATGATCACCCGCTCGGGGTACTTGCCCTCGAGGATCTGGGCGGCAGTCCGGCTCTTGATGCCGCCGGGATGGCCGGTGTGCCAGTAATAGGTTTTCTGGGCACGCTTGTCGCCGGTCAGCTGCACCTTGTCGGCATTGATGATGATGACATTGTCACCCATGTCCATGTGCGGGGTGAAGCCCGGCTTGTGCTTGCCGCGCAGGCGCATGGCCACGATCGAGGCAAGGCGGCCCAGAACGACGCCCTCGGCGTCGATGAGCACCCAGGTCTTCTCGATATCGGCCGGTTTCGCCGTATAGGTCTTCATGTTGCGATCCCTGATTCCGGGGCCCGTGACACCACGGGCGGGCAATGGCGCCTTCTACACCCGGGTGACGAGGTGTCAAGACACGATCTTTCCGATTTTCTGTTCATAATCAGTTACTTGCAAATAGGGTATTATTATACCTCATTATTTTCGGTTTTTCTTCCCTTCAGGTGCCTCTCACGGGTTGTGATGCAGTTTTTTTGCCGCAACTGCATATCGGGGCCTTGCAAGGGGTTGCGCGACTCAGGCACTGGGCCTATGTGCGCCCTTCATCTGGGACCGATCCCAACCCCGCATCCAACCCGGGGGGGCGCTAAGGGACCACTGGATTCAATCTGCTGGTACGGAGGGGAGTGTCATGGCGGACACCGGCCTCTTCCAACTGGGGATAGGTCTGGAGACAGGCGCCCAAGCGGAAGACAAGTCCCGCAGCCAAGTGGCTGTGTGTGAAATCGATGTTTCAGAAGCGGTCGAGCCGCGCCCCGAGCTTCGGGTCGTGGCAGGTCGCGATGTGATGGACGAAACGCGCGACGATCATTTCATTCGCAGGGGCGGCAAGGTCTTTGCCGGCACCCATCTCATCATCGAGGTGATGGGGGGCACGGGCCTCGACGACGAGGCGCGGATCGCGCAGGCGTTCCGTGACTGTGTCAGCGAATGCGGTGCGACGCTGCTGCATATCCATACGCACAAGTTCAGCCCCCAGGGCGTGAGCGGCGTGGCCGTGCTGTCCGAAAGCCATATCTCGGTGCACACCTGGCCCGAGATCGGCTATGGCGCGTTCGACGTGTTCATGTGCGGCGATGCCCAGCCCTGGCGCGCTGTCGACGTGCTGGCGCGCGCCTTCGAGACCGACGACATCCGCGTGAAGGAACTGTTGCGCGGCGAAGGGCTGGTGGAGCAGGCGCTGTGAGCGACTGGTCCGAGGAACATCTGCACCAGGATTACCGCCAGTCGCTGCGGGTGGATCGGCTGATCTACGACAGCGAGACGGATCATCAGCGCCTCCGTGTCTTCGAGAATGCGCGATTCGGGCGCGTTCTCACGCTGGATGGCGTCGTGCAGACGACCGAGGGCGACGAGTTCATCTACCACGAGATGCTGACCCATGTGCCGATACTGGCGCATGGGTCGGCGCGCCGCGTGCTGATCATCGGCGGTGGCGACGGCGGCATGGCCCGCGAGGTGCTGCGTCATCCCGATGTGGCCCATGTCACCATGGTGGAAATCGATGCGGGCGTGGTGGAATTTTCCCGCCGCTACCTGCCCAGCCTTTCGGCCGGGGCGTTCGACGACCCGCGGCTGGAGCTGGTGATCGACGACGGGGCTGCCTTCATGCGTGGCGAGGGGCCGCTCTTCGACGTGATCATCGTCGATTCGACCGATCCGGTCGGCCCCGGCGAGGTGCTCTTCACCGACACGTTCTATGGCCATGCAAGGGCCCGGCTGGCCAAGGGTGGCATCCTTGTCACCCAGAACGGCGTGCCCTTCATGCAGGGCGGCGAGCTGACCAACACCATGCGCGCCTTTCGCGCCCTGTTCTCCGACTGGGGCTGCTATCTGGCCTCGATCCCCACATATGCAGGCGGGCCGATGGCCTTTGGCTGGGGCACGGACGGGACCGCCCGCCAGACCGATGTGGCCGAATTGTCCCGCCGCATGGCCGCAGCGGCCCTGTCGCCGCGCTACTACACACCCGAGGTGCACAAGGCCGCCTTTGCCCTGCCGGGCTATGTCGCCCGGCTGATGCCCACAGGCTAGACAGCCCTGCCCGCTAGAGCCAGCGTCGGACCCGACCGGCCCATTCCTCGAACCGCGCCCCGAAGGCTTGCGCCAGCCGCATCTCTTCGGGCGTGATGAAGCGCCGTCCGATGACCCAGACAAAGGCCGGAAGCACCACCAGCGTGGCCCAGGCCCCGAGAATCGCGCCGATTCCGCCCAGAATCAGCGCATCCGCCAGATAGATCGGATTGCGCGAATAGGCATAGACCCCATCGGTGATCAGCGCCGAGGGCGCACGATGCGGCACGATGGTTGTCTGGTGGCGGCGAAACTGCCATGCGGCAGCCCCCATCAGCACGACCCCCGCCAGCAACAGCGCGGCCCCGCCCGAGGCCAGCGTCTCGGAGACGCGGGTGGGCGGCCACAGCCACGCCTGCCCCCAGACCAGGGCGATTGCGCCGGCAAGCCAGACCGGCGGATAATCCAGATACCGCAACATCGCAGGCCCTCCCTGCCCCTCACTGCCCGGCTCCGCCGCCGCCTTCAAGCCCCTGCCGCAGGGTCATGCTTGCGCGGGGTGCCGCCGCGCCGCACCATGAGGAAAACGGGAGGGGATCATGGATTTCAGCCATCTGGCGGGCCGCCATGCGCTGGTCACGGGCGGCGGCACCGGGATCGGCCTTGCCATCGCCCGGGCGCTTGCGGCCGAGGGGGTGCAGGTCACCATCACAGGACGGCGCAGCGAGATCCTGGAGGCGGCGGCGGGGCAGACGCCGGGCCTGCACCCCCAGCCCTTTGACGTCAGCGACCCGGAGGCCCTCTCGCAGGGCGTGGCCGCGGCGATCGCTGCTCGCGGCCCCGTCACCATCTGCGTGGCCAATGCCGGCATCGCCGAGGGCGCGCCCTTCGAGAAGATGGATCACGCACTGTGGGAACGCACCCTGGCGATCAACCTGACCGGACCGATGCTGACCATCCGGGCCTGCCTGCCGGGCATGCGCGCCGAGGGCTGGGGCCGGGTGATCACGATCTCCTCGCTGGCCGGGCTCAAGGGCCTGCGCAACGCCTCTGCCTATACGGCAAGCAAGCACGGGCTGATCGGCCTCACCCGCGTCCTCTCCGAGGAATTGCTGGGCACGGGCATCACCGTGAATGCGCTCTGCCCCGGCTATGTCGACACGCCCATCGTTGCGCGCAACACCGAACAGGTGTCGCGCCTGACCGGCATGAGCCGCGAGGACGCGATGGGAACCATGATCCGTGCCAATCGCCACCGCCGCCTGATCGCCCCCGAAGAGGTGGCCGACGCCGCGATGTGGCTGGTGGCGGCGCATTCGGGCTCGATCAACGGGCAGGCCCTGGAAATCGCGGGCGGGCAGGCCTGACGGGCCGCGCTATTGCGCCGCCTGTTCAACCTGCGCGCCGCCACCCTGCCGGAACGCCTGAAGCAGTTCGGCCCTGCGCGCAGTCGCGGCTGTGGCATTGGCCTCCTTGACCGGCCCGAACCCCCGGATCGACAGCGGCAATTCCGCCAGCGCGACGGCGATGTCGCGGGTCTCGGGGGTGACGGATCGCGCAACCTCGGCCATGTCCGACTCGTATTGAGTGATCAGCCGCCGCTCCATGCGCCGCTCGGCGGTATGGCCGAACGGGTCGAGCGGCGTGCCGCGCAGAAAGCGCATCGCGGCCAGCCAGCGCAAGGGCCGCTCCAGCCAGGGCCCGAAGGCGCGCTTGCGGGGCCGCCCGGCCCCGTCGCGCCCGGGCAGCATCGGCGGGGCAAGGTGAAAGGTCATGCGGAAATCGCCCGCGAATGTGCTCCGCGCCTTTTCGCGCGTTGTCAGCAGCAGCCGCGCCACCTCGTATTCGTCCTTGTAGGCCAGCAACTTGTGATAGCCGATCGCGACGGCCTCGCGCAGGCGGTCATCCTCGATCCGGTCCAGCAGCCGGCGATAGCGCCGGGCCAGCTGCGGCCCCTGATAGGCGACCAGATGCGCCTCGCGCCGGGCAATCCGCTCCTCCGGATCGGGCGGTGCCTCGGGTTCCGGCCCGGCCAGCACCTCTGCCGCCTCGCGGGGCGCATGGGCTGCCCAGCGCCCGATGGCAAAGGCGCGCAGGTTGGCCTCCACCGCCGCGCCGTTCAGCCGGATCGCCTCCTCGATGGCGGCACGGCCGACCGGCAGCAACCCGCGCTGCCATGCAGCACCCATCACCATCATGTTGGAAAAGATCGAATCCCCCATCAGCTTGCGTGCAAGCTCGGTCGCGTCGAACATCTGCAGCCGCGATTGCAGCCGCCGTTCCAGCGCCAGGCTGAGATCGGCCGAGGGGATGCGGAATTCGGTGTCACGGGTAAAGGCCCCGGTCACGATCTCGTGGCTGTTGATCACAGCGCCCGTACGATCCGTCCGTGTGAGCCCCAGCGTCCTTGCTCCGGCACTGACCACCAGATCACCGCCTACCAGGGCATCGGCCTCTCCGGTGGCGACCCGGATCGCCGAGATGTCCTCGGGCCGATTGGCCAGACGGCAGTGGATATGCACCGCGCCCCCCTTCTGCGCCAGGCCTGCCATCTCGATCATGGCCGCGCCCTTGCCGTCGATCTGGGCGGCCTGAGCCAGGACCGCGCCCAGCGTCACCACCCCGGTGCCGCCGACCCCGGTGATCACGACGTTCCATGTCCCGCTGATCGCGGGCAGATCGGGCTCCGGCAGGTCAGGGAGGCTGATCTCGGCGGCCGCATCCTTGCGCAGGGTCGCCCCCTCCAGCGTGACAAACGAGGGGCAGAAGCCCTTGAGACAGGAGAAATCCTTGTTGCAGGCCGATTGGTCGATCGCCCGCTTGCGGCCGAGTTCGGTCTCCACCGGCACGATGGCCACGCAATTCGATTGCACGCCGCAATCGCCGCAGCCCTCGCAGACATCGGTGTTGATGAACACCCGGCGGTCCGGATCAGGGAATTGCCCCTTCTTGCGGCGGCGGCGCTTTTCGGCGGCGCAGGTCTGGATATAGAGGATCGCCGTCACACCGGGGACATCGCGCATCTGGCGCTGCACGCTCTCCAGTTCGGCGCGTTCATGCCGGGTGATCTCGCGCGGGAAACCCGACCATTCGGGTTCCTCCTTGGCGTCATAGACCACCGCGAGGCGACGCACCCCCATGGCCAGCAATTCCCGCGCGATGCGGTCGGGCGGCAGGTCGCCGTCATTCGCCTGTCCGCCGGTCATCGCCACGGCATCGTTGTAGAGGATCTTGTAGGTGATGTTGACGCCCGCCGCGATGGCCGCACGAATGGCCAGGCTGCCGGAATGGTTGTAGGTGCCATCCCCGAGGTTCTGGAACATGTGATTGCGCGTGGAGAAGGGGGCCTCTCCGATCCAGTTGGCGCCCTCGGCGCCCATATGGGTAAAGCCCTCGGTCTGCCTGTCCATCCACAGCGCCATGACATGGCAGCCGATGCCCGCCCCCGCCCGGCTTCCCTCGGGGACGACGGTGGATGTGTTGTGCGGGCAGCCCGCACAGAAATAGGGCAGCCGCGCCGCCAGTTCCTGTGCGTTGTCGGCGCGGCGTGCCTCTTCGATGGTGGCAAGGCCTGCATGTATGGCGTCGGTCTCGCGGCCCTCCTCGATCAGGATGGTGCCCAGCTTCTGCGCGATCTCCACCGGGTCGAGCGCATAATGGGTGGGAAACAGGACCTCCGTGCCCTTGCGCCCGCCATAGACGCGCCGCCCGCGCCGGTCGTCGAAGATGGCCTCCTTGACCTGCACCTCGATCAGCTTGCGCTTTTCCTCCACCACCACGATCAGGTCGAGCCCTTCGGCCCAGTCGTGAAAGCCCGCCATGTCCAGTGGCCAGGTCTGGCCCACCTTGTAGGTGGTGATCCCCAGCCGTTCGGCCCCGTCGGCATCGATGCCCAGCAGCGACAGCGCATGGACCAGATCGAGCCAGTTCTTGCCCGCCGAAACCAGGCCGATCCGCGCGCCCGCCTTGCCCCAGACCCGCCGGTCGATCCCGTTAGCACGGGCAAAGGCCTCGGCGGCGAAACGCTTGTGCGC
>JAFIEC010000120.1 GCA_020832725.1 Paracoccaceae bacterium
CGCGTTTGCCGCCGGCCGCGACGGGCGGCCCGCTATCGAGCGCTATTTCGCGGGGCCTGCCGGTCCCGGGAGCGATGCGTTGATCGCGCTCACGGGGTTCAGCCTGGTGGGCGGGCCCGCCTACAACGACTCGGCCGCAGCCGAAGAGGTGCTTGCGCGCCTCGACGTGCCTTATGTCGCGGCCCATCCGCTGGAGTTCAACACGCTCGATCAATGGGCCTGCTCCGAGCGTGGCCTGGGCCCGGTCGAGACCACCATGCTCATCGCGCTGCCCGAGATCGACGGGGCCACGAACCCGATCGTCTTTGGCGGGCGCCACGGCCCCGACGGCTGCCACGGCTGCGACCGGAACTGCCGCGCGCGGTCCGCCGTCAAGGAAATGGCCCCCTGCCCCGAGCGGATCGAGCGGCTGGCCGCCCGCGCCGAGCGCCTGATCCGCCTGCGCCGCTCCGAGCGGGCGGGCCGCAAGGTGGGCGTGGTCCTGTTCGGCTTTCCGCCCAATGCCGGGGCGGCCGGGACGGCGGCCTATCTGTCGGTCTTCGAAAGCCTCTTTGCCTTCCTGCACCGCATGAAGGCCGAGGGCTACACGGTCGAGCCGCCGGCAACCGTGGACGAGCTGCGCCAGCAGGTGCTGGTCGGCAATGGCGCGCGCTTTGGCCAGCAGGCCAATGTGGCCGCCCGCGTTCCGGCCGACGACATCGTCTCCCGCGAGCCCTATCTGGCCCAGATCGAGGCCGCATGGGGCCCGGCGCCGGGCAAGGTACAGGCCGATGGCGGTGGCGTGTTCGTGCTGGGTGCGCAATACGGCAATGTCTTCGTGGGCGTGCAGCCGACCTTCGGCTATGAGGGCGACCCGATGCGCCTTCTGTTCGAAAAGGGCTTTGCCCCCACCCATGCGTTCAGCACCTTCTATCGCTGGATGCGCGAGGATTTCGGGGCCGATGTCCTGCTGCATTTCGGGATGCACGGGGCGCTGGAATTCATGCCGGGCAAGCAGTCGGGCATGGGCGCGACCTGCTGGCCCGACCGGCTCATCGGCGAGATGCCGAATGTCTATCTCTATGCCGCCAACAACCCTTCCGAGGGCACGCTGGCCAAGCGGCGTTCGGGGGCGGTGCTTGTCAGTCACCTGACCCCGCCGCTGGCCAGGGCCGGTCTCTACAAGGGATTGCAGGAACTCAAGGACAGCCTGTCGCGCTGGCGCGCGGCCGAGCCCGGCGCGCCCGAGCGCGAGGAGCTGGCCGAACTGATCGCCCAGCAGGCCGAGGCGGTGGATCTGGACGGCACCGATATCGATGCCCTGTGGCTGCGGCTGCTGGAAACCGAGGATGCGCTGATCCCCGAGGGCCTGCATGTGATGGGCCGGCCGATCCCGCCCGAGATGCGCGCCGAATATATCTCGGTGATGGGCGACATCGACGCCGAGACCCGCGACCGGGTGGAGCGGCTTCTGTCGGAGGACCACGAGACCCCCGCACTTCTGCGGGCGCTGGATGGCCGGTTCATCCGGCCGGTGCCCGGGGGCGATCTGATCCGCAGCCCCGAGATCCTGCCCACGGGCCGCAACATCCACGCCTTCGACCCGTTCCGCATGCCGACCGCCTTTGCCATGCAGGACGGCGCGCGCCAGGCCACGAGGCTGCTGGAGGCCCATGCCACCCTGCCGCGCACTGTCGCACTGGTGCTGTGGGGCTCGGACAACATCAAGTCCGACGGCGGCCCCATCGCCCAGGCGCTGGCGCTGATGGGCGCGCGTCCGCGCTTTGACGGGCAGGGACGGCTTTCGGGGGCCGATCTGGTGCCGCTCGAGGAGCTGGGCCGCCCGCGCATCGACGTGATGATGACGCTGTCGGGCATCTTCCGCGACCTGCTGCCGTTGCAGACCCGGATGCTAGCCGAGGCCGCGTGGAAGGCCGCCACGGCCGACGAGCCGCTGGAGCGGAACTTCATCCGCGCCCATGCGCTGGCCTATGCCGAGAGGATGGGCGTGGACATCGAGACCGCCGCGCTGCGGGTCTTTTCCAATGCCGAGGGGGTCTATGGCTCCAACGTCAACCAGCTTGTGGGCAGCGGTGCCTGGGGCGAGGAGGACGAGCTGGCCGACGCCTATCAGGCGCGCAAGTCCTTTGCCTATGGACGCACCGGCAAATGCGCCCAGAACGCGGCGCTGCTGCAGCATGTGCTGTCGGATGTCGATCTCGCCTATCAGAACCTTGAATCGGTGGAACTGGGCGTGACCACGGTCGACCACTACTTCGACACGCTGGGCGGCATCAGCCGCGCCGCGCGCCGCGCCCAGGGCGGCAAGGAGCCGGCCGTCTATATCGGCGACCAGACCCGCGGCGAGGGCAAGGTGCGCAGCCTCAAGGACCAGGTCGCGCTTGAAACCCGCTCCCGCTCGCTGAACCCGAAATGGTTCGAGGCGCTGCTGCAGCACGGCCACGAGGGTGTGCGCCAGATCGAGGCCCAGGTGACCAACACGCTGGGCTGGTCGGCCACCACCGGGCAGGTGGAGCCCTGGGTCTATCAGCGCCTGTCGGAGACCTTCATCCAGGACGAGGAGATGCGCCGCCGCCTGGCCGCGCTGAACCCCGCCGCCTCGGCCCGCATGGCGAACCGCCTCCTCGAGGCCTACGAGCGCGCCTACTGGCAACCCGACGAAGAGACGCTCGCCCTGCTTCAGCAGGGTGCCGATGAACTGGAAGACCGGCTGGAAGGGATCGCGGCAGAATGACGATCCTCGATCACAGCCCGTCAGGGAAAAGGAGACAGACATGAGCCCCAGAGACGAAGTCCCGATCATCCGCAAGGGCGAGGACGGAGAGGGCTCGCTTCAGGTCCATCTCGACCCGGCCCAGCGCATCGAGGGTGCCAAGGTCTTTGCCGTCTACGGCAAGGGCGGCATCGGCAAGTCCACCACCTCCTCCAATCTGTCGGTGGCCTTTACCAAGCTGGGCAAGCGGGTCCTGCAGATCGGCTGCGACCCCAAGCATGACAGCACCTTCACCCTGACGGGACGGCTGGTCCCGACGGTGATCGACATCCTCAAGGAGGTGGATTTCCACCCCGAGGAACTGCGCCCCGAGGATTTCGTCTTCGACGGCTACAGCGGCGTGAAATGCGTCGAGGCGGGCGGCCCTCCTGCGGGCACCGGCTGCGGCGGCTATGTGGTTGGCCAGACGGTCAAGCTGCTCAAGCAGCACCACCTGCTGGACGATACCGACGTGGTGATCTTCGACGTGCTGGGCGACGTGGTCTGCGGCGGCTTTGCCGCGCCGCTGCAACATGCCGATCGCGCCCTGATCGTCACGGCCAACGATTTCGACTCGATCTATGCGATGAACCGCATCATCGCCGCAGTGCAGGCCAAGGCCAAGAACTACAACGTCCGGCTTGCCGGATGCGTGGCCAACCGCTCGCGCGATACCGACGAGGTGGACCGCTATTGTGCCGCAGTGGGCTTCAACCGGCTGGCGCACCTGCCCGATCTCGACGCCATCCGCCGCTCGCGCCTCAAGAAGAAGACCCTCTTCGAGATGGATGCCGACGAAGACATCGTTGCCGTACAGAAGGAATACATCCGCCTCGCCGAGACGCTGTGGAACGGCACGGAGGCCAGCGCGCCCGCGCCGCTGGAAGACCGCGATATCTTCGAGCTTCTGGGATTCGACTGATGGACAGCTACGCCGCAACCCGGGCCCGGCTCGAGGAATATTTCGACCGCACCGCCGCCCAGACCTGGGCGCGGCTGACGTCGGACGCGCCGGTCAGCCGCATCCGCCAGACCGTCCGCGAGGGGCGCGACCGGATGCGGGGGCTGCTGCTGTCGCGCCTGCCCGAGGACCTGCGCGGCGCGCGGGTTCTGGATGCAGGCTGCGGCGCGGGCCCCATGAGCTTCGAGCTGGCCGCCCGCGGTGCCGAGGTGGTGGCGGTGGATATCTCGCCCAGCCTTCTGGAGGTGGCGCGCAAGCGGATGCCGCCCGAACTGGAAGGGCGGATCGCCTTTCACGCCGGTGACATGCTGGACGAGGGTTTCGGCCGGTTCGACCATGTGGTGGCGATGGACAGCCTGATCCATTACACCGCCCCGGACATCGCTGCGGCGCTGGGTCGGCTGGCATCGCGCTGCCGGGGCGGCATCGCCTTCACGATCGCGCCAGCCACCCCGTTCCTGTCGACGATGCATGTGGCGGGCAAGCTCTTTCCCCGCTCGGACCGCTCTCCCGCGATCATTCCCCACAGCATGGCCCGCATCCAGCGGGCGCTGGACGCGGTGCCCGGGGCTGCTGGCCGGGCCATCGTGGATGCCGGTCGCGTCTCGTCGGGTTTCTACATCTCGCAAGCGATGGAGTTGCGCCCATGATCCTTGGCGGCCCCGCAATGATCAAGAAGCTGTCGCTGGACCTGCTGCCGTTCTCGGATGCGGGTTCGGACGACTTTCCGCTTCGCGAGATCCTGCGGCTGTCGCTGTTCCAGATCTCGGTCGGCATGGCGGCTGTGATGCTGCTGGGCACGCTGAACCGCGTGATGATCGTGGAGCTGGGCGTGTCGACGACACTGGTCGCCACGATGATCGCGCTGCCGGTGCTGGCCGCCCCCTTCCGCGCGTTGCTGGGCTTTCGGTCGGACAATTACCGTTCCGCCATCGGCTGGAAGCGGGTGCCCTACATCTGGTTCGGCTCGCTGTGGCAGTTCGGCGGGCTGGCGATCATGCCTTTCGCGCTGATCGTGCTGTCGGGCGACAAGACCCATGACGTGCCCTATGCCGGCGAGGTTCTGGCGGCGCTCGCCTTCCTGATGACCGGCGTGGGCATGCACATGACCCAGACCGCCGGCCTTGCGCTGGCCTCTGACCGGGCCAACGACGAGACGCGGCCGCGGGTGGTGGCGCTTCTCTATGTGATGTTCCTCGTGGGCATGGGCGTGGCCTCGGTCATCGTCGGCTGGCTGCTGCGCGATTTCAGCCAGTTGCGGCTGATCGAGGTGGTGCAGGGCACTGCCGTGGTCACGCTGGTGCTGAACGTCATCGCCCTGTGGAAGCAGGAGCGTGTGCGCCCCATGAGCGCCTCCGAGCGTGCCGCCCCCAGCCCGAGCTTTGCCGATGCCTGGTCCGACCTGGTGGCGGGCGGTCAGGCGGGGCGGCTTCTGGCGGTGGTGGTGCTGGGCACGATGGCCTTCCAGATGCAGGACGTTCTGCTGGAGCCCTATGGCGGCGAGATCCTGGGCCTCAGCGTGGCCGCCACCACCCTGCTGACCGCAAGCTGGGCGGCGGGTGCCCTTGTCGGCTTTTTCCTGGCCGCCCGCTGGCTGAGCCAGGGGCTGAACCCCTATCGCATGTCGGCCCGCGGCGTGCTGATCGGTGTGGTCGCGTTTTGTTGCGTGATCTTTTAGCACCCCCGCGCTTCGGTGTGCATCTTATATTCCGGGGCGGCCCGGATCGGCATGGGGGGGGGGGTGTTCGCCGTCTCCCCGC
>JAFIEC010000133.1 GCA_020832725.1 Paracoccaceae bacterium
CCCCCCCCCCCCCCCCCCCCCCCCCCCCCCCGCCGGGCCCCCCCCGCCCGCCCCCCCCCCCCCCCCCCCCCCCCCCCCCGCCGCCCGGGGCCGGGGGGTGTGGTGCTGCCGAGGGGCCTTTGCAGGCGGAGCCGGGCGCGACCCGGCCCTAGTGCTCGACCCGGCGCGACTGGGCCGGATGGCGCGGGTGAATGCCGATATCCTGGTGCGCTCGGCCCTGCTGGAGGCGGGCTTTGTCATCTTTGTCTTCACCGGTGCGCGCATGGGCGAGGTGACGCTCGCGGCCAATCAGATCCTCCTGCAGTTTCTCAGCTTTACCGCCTACGGGCTTGATGGTTTTGCCTTTGCCGCCGAGGTTCTGGTGGGCAAGGCCTGGGGCGCGCGCGCGCTGGCGGCATTGCGGCGCGGGGCATGGCTGGCCAGTCTGTGGGGTGCCGGGATCGTCGCGGGCTTTGCGCTGACGCTTGCGCTGGGCGGCGGTGCCATCATCGATCTGATGACCACCGCGCCCGATGTGCGCGAGGCCACACGCGCCTTTCTGCCCTGGCTGGTGGCGGCACCTCTGGTCGGGCTGGCGGCCTGGATGCTGGATGGCATCTTCATCGGCGCGACCCGTACCCGCGACATGCGCAACATGATGGTGCTGTCCTTTGCCGCGTTCCTGACGGCGGTGGCGCTGCTGGTGCCGGTCTTCGGCAACCACGGGCTGTGGGGGGCGATGCTGCTCTTTCTCGGGGCACGGGCGATCACGCTGGCGCTGCGCTATCCGGCGCTGGAGGCAGAGTTGCGCGCGGTTGCGGAATGTCGGGAGGAACGCCTCGCGGCAACCTCGCGTTAAGGCCGGGATGGTTGACTGGCCCTCCAGTGACAGGCCGCCCAGGATGCAGGACAACAGCCCATTCCCCCCGGGGGCCGATGCAGGCCCCGTGCCGAACCCGCCATCCGCATTGCCCGCTGGCCATGCACAGGCGCGGCACGACCCGCCGCCGCTCGATTGCGCGGCCATCGTGCTTCGGTTGCTGCTCGACCGCGGGGCCGCGCCCGAC
Organism: Paracoccaceae bacterium; assembly: GCA_020832725.1. Classification (GTDB taxonomy): domain Bacteria; phylum Pseudomonadota; class Alphaproteobacteria; order Rhodobacterales; family Rhodobacteraceae; genus JAFIEC01. Next base: position 1,047 of record JAFIEC010000133.1, read on the forward strand.
ATCAGCCATCTCGACCCGGCGTTGCAACTGCGCCTGCTGCAGCGGATGTCCCGCCTGCAGGAAATCGACGCCGCCACCCGCGATGCGGCCATCGCGCGGTTCCGCGCGGCGCTGGCGGATCTCGGCGCGGCCTTTCCGGGCGATCTGGATGCGCTGATCGCCGATCTGGGCCCCCGCATCAGCTCGGATGTCGCGCGCACCGCGCGACAGGCAGCAGCACGCGGGGCGACCGATCCATGGGCCCGCATCGCCGCGAGACCCGTTCCCGAAATCGCGGCCACCCTCGCGTCCGAGGCCCCGGCGATCGCGGCAATCGCGCTGTCCTGCCTGCCCGCGGGCCGCGCCGCCGAGGTGCTGGAGGCGATGACGCCACCCGCCGCAGCAGCCATCGCCCGCGCCTTCCCCTCCACCTCCGCCACCCCGCCCGAGGCGCTGGGCGCGGTGGGCGCGGCGGTGCTTGCCGCCCTCGACGCCCGCCCCCGCCGCGCGTTCGAGCGTGCGGCCACTGCCCGTATCGGTGCGGTGCTCAACGTCGCCGGATCGGAGCTGCGCAACCACCTGATGGAACGGATCGAGGCCGACAGCGAGGAAATGGCCGCCGCCGTGCGCAAGGTGCTGTTCTCCTTCGCCGACATCCCCGACCGGCTCAGTCCGCGCGACGTCGCCCGCCTGGTCCGCGAGGTGGAGCAGCCGATCCTCGTGACCGCCCTTGCGGGTGCCGAAATGACCTGCCCCGATGCCGTGGCCTTTGTGCTGGGCGCGCTCTCCACCCGCCGGGCCGACCAGTTCCGCGAGGAGATCACAGATCTGGGCGTGGTCCCCCCCCGCAAGGCCGAAGAAGCCCAGCGCGTGGTGATTCAGGCCATCCGCACCCTCACCGATGCCGGAGAGATCGAGATGATCGAGCCGGAATAGCCCCGGCGCAGGGGCCCCATGACGCGGTGCAGCCTGTCACCTGGTCATTCGTAGCCGGTCATCTCCAGATAGCCCCGCCCGGCATGGCTGCCGGTGACGGCGATCGCCCCCTCCCAATAGGGAAAGAGCGTCGGCATCCAGCTTTGCGGATTGAGCGGCGTCGTCTCGATATCGAGGCCACGTGCAGGCAGCTGCAGACGCCAGCGCACCGGCACGGGGCGGCCGGCCACGTCGGCCTCCTCCAGCGGGGTCAGTCGCAGCGCGCCATCGGGCAGCGCCTCGGTCGCGCCATCGGGGCCGATCCAGGTGGCCGCAGTGAAGTCGGGCCCCTCCCGGTCGCGCAGGCGAAAGGCCATCAGGCGATCGCCCCCGTCGAAGACGATGCTGAACCAGTCCCAGCCATCCTGGGTCGGGGCCAGCGGCTGGCTGGACCATTCCCGGTCGAGCCAGCCCTGACCGGTCACGGCGATCTCGCGTCCTTCCAGGGTGATCGCGCCCGAGACGCGATAGAAGGGCTGGGAATAATAATAGCTCGCGTATCCTCCGGGAGCCTTGACCGAAAAGCCCCCCTCCCCGTGAAACACCAGCGGGCCTTCGGCCGTCAGGTCGAGCGCATAGGCAAAGCCCGGCCCCGCCGCCGAAAGGTGCAGCGCCGACAGCGCATCCGCCCCGGCCTCTGCGTGGCTGATCATCGACCACTCGTCGATCCACGCCCGAAAGGGGCTGGTGCGCACGCCGGCCTGACCGACCCCCCCGCGCGCCAGCCGCTCGTCGTGGTAATGCGCGGTCGCGGTGCTGAGCGCGGCATGACCCATCCACAGCTGAGGATCGCCCCAGCCGGGGCCCGTCTCGGGGCGCATGGCAGAACGGAAGAGGGTCCACTGGATGCCATAGGCATTGCCCTCGGCATCCTCCAGCGTCGCGGTGACATACCACCATTCGACCCGATATTCCGGGTGGGCCCCGTGATCGGCGGGGAAGTCGAAGTCCGGATCGGGGGCGGGCACGGCAAAGCCCTCCACCTCCAGCCCGAGGCCCGCAAAGCCCTGGGCGCTGGCGGGGCCGGACGCAAGGCTGGCCAATGCGGCCAGCGTGACGATCCACGCGCGCATCCTATCGCTCCTGTGCAAAGAGCTTGACCATCTCGGCGGGCGGTCGTCGGGCCAGCGCCCGCGCTGGCAGGGCCGCCGCAAGCGCCGCCGCCACCAGCGCAAGCGCCAGCAGCCGCGCCCATTCCCAGGGGAAGAACAACATCGGCAGCCGCCAGCCGAAGGCCTCGACATTGACGACAGCCAGCAGCACCCAGGCCAGCGCCAGCCCCGCAGGCAGGGCAAGCACCGCAGTAAGCGCCGCCAGCATCACCGCCCGTGCCAGCTCCATCCACGCGAGCCGCGCCCGCGTCACCCCCATGGCCCAGACCGGGGCCACCTGGGCCAGCCGCAGGCCCGACAGCGTGACCAGACTGGCCAGCAGCGCAAGACCCGCGACACCAAGGGTCAGCACATTGAGGGCGGCCGTCACCGCGAAGGTGCGCTCGAACACCTCCAGCGAGAAACGCTTGACCGCTGTCTGGTCGATCATGGCACCCTCGGGCAGGCCGAATTCCCCGGCCAGCTCGGCCATCACCGGGCCGATACGCTCGGGCGGAACGCGCAACGCATGGCGCAGGCGCGGCACATCGGGATAGAGCGCAAGCAACAGGTCATTGGCGATCACCACCTGCCCGTCGGGATTGCCGTAATCGGCATAGACGCCCAGAACGAGTCCCTCCCACCCTCCGGGCAGGCGCAGCGTATCGCCCGGGCGCAGGGCGGCTCGGCGCGCCATCTGCTCGGAGATCAGCCCGCCCTCTCCGGCGTCCAGCCTGTCCCACACACCGGGCAGCCCCTCGAGCATGGGCCAGGAAAGCCGATAGGTGGCATGGTCGATCACGCCGTAGATGTCGGCGCGCTCTCCGGCGATCCGGGCCGGGACCGACCAGATCGGCAGGACCGCATCGACACGCGGAGCAAGGAAGGCGCGCAGGTCCTCGGCCTCTGCCTCGCTGCGGGCGGTGACATAGATTTCCGAGGCGAGGCGCTGATCCAGCCAGATGGTGAAGGCCGCACGAAAGCTGCCCACCATCGTGCCCACCCCCACGTTGGCCGAAAGCGCCAGCATCAGCGCCATCAGCGCCAGCGACAGCCCCGGCACCTGCTGGCGTGCATCAGCCCAGAACCATTGCGCCAGCGGCCCGCCTGCGGCGCGCGCAAGGCCCGCCAGCACCAGCGACAGCCCCAGAGGCAGCACCAGCGCCGCCCCCAGCAGCAACGCCGCCAGCAACGCAAAGCCCGCGACCAGCCCCTGCCCCCACAGGGCAAGGCCGAAGGCCGCAAGCAGCAGGACCAGCCCGAGCGCCGCCTGCGCCCGGGCGGTGCCGTCACTGGCCATGGCCCAGGCACGCGGGCGGGCGGGGGCAAGGATGGGCATGCGCGCGCTGCGCCACAGGCTGGTGCCTGCGGCGGCCAGCGCGCCCAGCATCGCCATGGCCAGCCCCGCCGCAGCCCAGCCCGGACGCAGGCTCAGCGCGCCGGCCACCTCGGCACCATAAAGCCCGCGCAGCGTCGCTGCCACATCGGGCAGGAGCGCGGCCGCCCCCCCATAGCCCAGCGCCACGCCCCCCGCCCCCGCCAGCAGCGCCAGCACCAGAAGCTCGGCCAGAAGGACAGTGGCAAGCGTGCGCGCGGGCAGACCCAGCGCGCGCAGGGTGCGCAGGGTCGGCCTGCGCTGCTCGAAGGCCAGCCCGATCGCGGCATGGACGATGAACAGCCCCACCGCGAAGGACAGAAAGCCGAAAGCCGTGAGGTTGAGATGGAAACTGTCGGTCAGCCGCGCCACCTCTCCACCGGGCTGCGGCTGCTGCGCGATCACGCCGGGGGCGATCTCGGACAGCGGGCGGCCGCCCTCTCCGCCCGGCCACAGCACCAGCCGCGAGATCCGCCCCTCCTGTCCCAGAAGGCGCTGTGCTGCGCCGATATCGGCGATGATGGTGCGCTCGGCCAGATCGGGCGCGGAATTCAGCGGCAGCGGGGCGGCATCGCCCAGCGCCGCGATCGTGGCGGGCGGCGCAAAGCCAAGGCCCTCGGGCGCAAGGAATCCCTCGATCCCGGTTGTGCCGATGGGCAGGGGCTGGGCTGCGGGCGGCGCGGTCAGGGGTTCGATGCCGATGATGCGCAGGCGCTGTCCGCCCGCCTCCAGCCTTCCCTCAAGCACCGGAGAGACCCGCCAGCCCGCACGGCGCAGATCGGCAAAGACGCCCTCGGGCAGGGTCTGGCCGCGTTCCGGCACAAGCTGGACCAGACTGTCCTGGCCCAGAAGCGCCGCAGCGCGGTCATAGCTGGCCCGGGCCTCGGCATTGATCGCCTGAACCCCCGTCCACAGGGCCGTCGCCAGCGCCAGCCCCGCCAGCAGCATCGCCAGTTGCAGCGGATGCCGCCGCCAATGTGAGAGCAGGGCCGCCAGCGCCGCGCCGTGCATCAGCCCGCCACCCCGCTGCGCAGATGCAGCCGCGCACCCAGCCGGGCAGCAAGGCGCGGCGAATGCGTGACCATCAGCAGCGCCGCCCCCGTCTCGGCCACAAGCTCCAGCATCAGGTCGAGCACCTGATCACCCGTAACCTCGTCGAGATTGCCGGTAGGCTCGTCGGCCAGCACCAGCCGGGGCCGGGCCGCCAGCGCCCGACCGATGGCGACGCGCTGCTGCTGGCCCCCCGAAAGCTCTTCGGGATAGCGCGCACCCAGCCCCTCCAGCCCCAGCCTGCGCGACATCAGCGCCGCAAAGGCCGGATCGTGCCGCCCGGACAGGCGGGCCTGAAAGGCGATGTTGGCATCCACATCGAGCGAGGGGATCAGGTTGAACTGCTGAAAGACAAGCCCCACACCCTCGCGCCGCAGCCGGGCCCGGGCAGGATCGTCCAGCGCCGCAAGCTCGGCGCCATCGAAGGCGATGCGCCCGGAATCAGCCGTCTCCAGCCCCGCGGCGAGGTGGAGAAGCGTGCTCTTGCCGCTGCCCGACTCGCCGGTCAGCGCCATCGTCCGGCCCGCCTCCAGCACCAGCGAGACACCGCGCAGCACCGGCACGGCGGCCGCGCCTGTGCCAAAGCTCTTGTGAACATTCTCCATGGCCAGAAGCATGGCCGATCTCCCGCTGACAGCGCGCATCTAGCACGTCTGCGACGCCCCGACACCCGGGCGCGCGGCCGCATCCCGCGCGGGCCTTTTCTCCGGCGTGGCAATGGGCCACAAGGGGCGGACAAGAAGGACCGGGGAGGGGCCGCCATGCCGTCTGACATCGAGATCGCCCGCGCCGCCCGCAAGCTGCCCATGCCGGAGATTGCCGCGCGGCTGTCGATCCCCGCCGAGGCGCTGGTTCCCTATGGCCATGACAAGGCCAAGATCGACCGCAACTTTACCGACGCGGCCCGTGCCCGCCCCCGGGGGCGTGTTGTTATGGGGGCCCCCAAAACCCCCACCCCCGCGGGCCGGGGGCACACCCCCACCCCCCGCGGGGGGG
>JAFIEC010000135.1 GCA_020832725.1 Paracoccaceae bacterium
GTGTCCTGCGCCTCGTCCACAAGGATGTGGTCGATCGCCCCGTCCAGCCGGTAGAGCACCCATTGCGCCATGTCCGAACGCGACAGCAGCGCCCGTGTCCTGAGGATCAGATCGTCGAAATCCAGCCAGCCAAGCGCGGCCTTGCGCGCCTCGTAGGCGGCCAGCCAATGGGCGGCAAAGCGGTGCAGATCGAGGCTGCGCCGGACCGCCGCGAGGGAAAGCTGCAGCTTTCGTATATCGTGGATACGCGAAAAGATCAGGTCGAGAGCCTCGGCATCGTCCTGCAGCGCCTTGCGGGCGGGCTTGGTCAGGGGGGTCTTTCGCGGCTCCCCGGCCCTGGTCAGCGCCACCTCCTGCAGGGTCGCCAGCATGGCGTCATCGGGGGCGGCGGCATCGATCGTGGCCAGGGCATCGGCCAGCCGGTCCATCGTTTTCGACAGCCCCCGCAGGCGCGGGACCGCCCGGGCCAGCACCGCGCCCTCCCCCGGCTGCAGCGCCATGCCCGGCAGGTCGGCCTCCTCCAGCCCCGGAGGCAGGCCGAAGGCGGCCCGGAGGGCGGCCGCATCAGGCACGTCGGGAAAGGCCGCCCGGTCGCGGGCGATGGCCTGAACCAGCGGGGCCAGATCGTCGCCCCCCAGATGCCGCGCCAGCCCGTCCAGCGCCGCAAGGCCCCGGGGCTCGGCGCACATCGCGTCGAGGATCTCGGCGCGCAGGCGGGCCTGTGCCCGCTCGTCCATCTCGGCAAAGCGCGGCGAGCTCCCGGCCTCCAGCGGAAAGCGGCGCAGGACTGCGGCGCAAAAGGCGTGGATCGTCTGGATGCGCAGGCCGCCCGGGGTCTCCAGCGCCCGGGCGAACAGGGTGCGGGCACGGGCGATGAAGGCGGGCGTGAACCCGGCCCCGTCCTCGCCCAGGGCGGTGAGGGTCTCGCGCAGCTCCGGCTCGGGCAGCATGGCCCATTCGCCCAGCCGCGCGAACAGCGTGTTCTGCATATGCGCGGCGGCGGCCCGGGTGAAGGTCAGGCACAGGATCCGCTCGGGCGGCGTGCCGGCCAGCAACAGCCGCGCCACCCGGTTGGTCAGCACCCGGGTCTTGCCAGACCCCGCATTGGCCGCCACCCAGGTGGAGCGGGCCGGATCGGCCGCCGCGATCTGGGCGCTTGTGGCGTCGTCGGGGGCGCTCATCCGACATCCTCCGGACGGGCAGGGTCGGACAGGCTCCATTCGCCGAAGCGGGCCAGCTGGTCATAATCGCCCGCCCGGGCCTGCCGGTCCACCGCCCGGCGGGAGGCAAAGCCCTGATCGGGGCGGCGATAGGCGGCCAGCAGGCGCATCAGCCCCGCCTCGGTTCCCGTGATCAGCGCGCGCAGCGCCTCGTCGTCGTCGGCGGCGGCCTTTTCCTCGGCCTGGGCCCCGATCGCGATATGGGCCAGCCGTACCACCGGGCGGGCGGGCACCCCCCCGAGCAGACCGGCCTCGGCCATCAGCGCCAGAAGCGGCAGCTGCCGGTCGAAATGACGGATCTGGGGGGCGGTCGGCGGGGCACCGGTCTTGTAATCGTACATCTCCAGCGCGCCATCGGGGCGGATGTCCACCCGGTCGGCCTTGCCCACAAGGGTGATCCGCGCGCCATCGGGCATCGACAGCAGCCACTCGCCCTTTGCCTCCTGGGCCAGCGGCGCGGCCCGCATGCGCCGCTCCTGCTCCTGCGCGACAAGACCGGGTGCGGCCCGTTCCAGCCTGCGCAGCCACAGCCGCCGGACGGCGGGAAAGGGCGCCTCTGCCTCCAGCACCGCCGCAGCCTCTGCCATCAGCAGGGCGATGGTCTCCTCCGGGGGGGGAAGCGCGGCGCGGATACGGTCGACAAAGCGTTCCATCACGGTATGGATCGCGATCCCCCGCAGCAGCGCATCCGGCTCGGGGCGCAGCGGGCGCAGCGGTGCCAGCCGCAGCACATGGCGGGCATAGAGGGCATAGGGGTCGCGGATCAGGTGCTGGACCTCGGTCACCGACAACCGCGTGGGCCGGGCGGCAACGGGCGGGCGGGGCGCGGGGCGCGGGGCGGCGGGCAGCGGCGCTGCGGGGCGATCCATCGCCCGGGCCATATCCACCCATCCCGCGCCGCGCGCGCGCATCGCCTCCAGCGCGGAGCGCCCGCGCGGACCCAGCCCCTCCAGCAGCCCGGTCAGCCGGTTGAGCCAGCGCGCGGGCACCAGCGGGGCCTCGGCATCGCGCAGGCTGCGCGCCAGCACCACCTCGGGCGCACCCGCCGCCTGCTGGAAATCATGGGCCTGCAGCCCCACCCGCCGCTCCGGCGAGAGCAGGCCCGCCGCCTGCCGCATCGCCCGGCTGAGCCAGGGGTCGGGCGGCGGCAGCGCGGGCCAGACCCCTTCCGACAGCCCGGCCAGGATCACCAGATCGGCCCCCAGCGTGCGCGCCTCGATCGTGCCGCGCAGCTCGACCCGGGCGTCGGGGATCACGGCCTCGCGCACGGCCCCCTCCCGGGCCAGCGCGGCACGGAACAGCGCCGCGTAATCGCCGGGCGACAGGTCGGGGCCATGGGGGGCGGCGCGCGCCAGCGCCTCCAGAAAACCCGCCAGCGCCTGCCCTGCAGCCCCGTCCAGCAGCGCCCCCCCATCGGCCCCGTCATCAGCCCCGCCTCCTGCTTCGGCCCCGGCATCGGCCCCGCGCGACAGATGCACGGCCACCGCGCGATGGGCCGCCAGATGCTC
>JAFIEC010000138.1 GCA_020832725.1 Paracoccaceae bacterium
GGGCTTCGGCATCATTGGGGCCCCCCCCCACCACCCGCCCTGCGGCCTCCAGCCGCCCGAGAACCGGGACAAGCGCCACCACCTCCCCCTGCGGCGCGGCCGCAGCGGCCGTGTTCATCAGCGCGATCAGCCGGGCGTGGCTGTGTCCCGCCACCAGCCCTTCAAGGGCCTGTGCGATCTCTCCCGGTGTGCCCGCGATCACCGGCGAGCCGGGATCGAACTGCCCCGTTGCCAGATCGTAGCCAAGTTGCGCGGCGATCCGGCGCGCCCGCTCCGGCCCGCCTCCGGCCAGATCGTCGATCATGCGACGCGTCCACCCCGCCCATGTGGCATGGAAATCGAACAGCGTGCCGTCCTTGTCGAAGATGAGACCGGCGAGGTCGCGCATGGGCGTTGCCTCAGGTCCAGTGGGGCAGGTCGCCCCCGGGAAGCGCCGCACGCACCTCCGACATCATTTCGGGCCGCAGCCCCGCCATTGCCGCCACGGCAAGCGCACGCGCATCGCTTTCGAGCACGAAATCCATGACCGCCGCCAGAAACTCGGTCGATCCGGCAAGCTCTGTTAGCGACTCGGCACCCATCCCGCTTTGTGCAAGGAATGCCCCAAGATCGTGCTCGGAGCTGGCAAGCCAGCCAAGTGCCTGAAGTGCGACGATTTCCGCCATGTCCTGCCGCATCACCCGCCTCGCGCATCCGGTTAATTCCGTGAAAGCATTTCTTAACCGCTTTGGCCCGAAGATACAGCGGTGACAGGCCTTGGCAGGGCGGACCTGCCGGAACGACCGAGGTTGAAGGGGGCGGCGCATGACGGGGCGCATTCTGGTGGCAGAGGACAGACCGGCGCATCGCGCAGCGCTCGACGCCGCCCTGCGGGCGGGGTTCTTCGATCCTGCGATGGTCGCAACCATGCCCGAGCTTGTGGCGCGGGCTCGCGCCGAGGTGCCCGATGCCTTTCTGCTGCGTGGCGATCTTGGCGGAGAGGCGTGCCTCGATCTCTGCGCAAAGCTGCGCCGGATGCCTGCCACTGCCGATGTTCCCATCCTGCTGACGCTGCCGGGCTCGCAGGCGCAGAGCGTTCCCCGCGCATTGGCGGCGGGTGCCGACGATGCGCTGTTGCGCCCTGTGCCGGATGCGCTGCTGGTGGCGCGATTGCGCGGGTTGGTGCGCGGCAAGCTGCAGCTTGACGAATTGCGCCTGCGCGACGCGCTTGCCCGCGATCATGCCGACCTGTCGGCTCCGGTTGGCTGGTCCCGGGGGGATCCCTTCGCCCCGCCTGCGGGCCTGCTGCCCGGTATGGCCGAGGCACCTTCCCGCTGGGCCGGGGCGGATGATGCGGAAGCGGTGGCCTCGGCACCGTACCGCTTTGCGGTGCAGGCCGACGGGGCGAACGGGCGCGTGGCCCTTCTGGCGGCACCGGGCGACGCGCGGGGGGCGCTGCGCAGGGCTCTTGCCGCGGTCCTCGGGCCTGCCCGCCTTGTCGCCCGGGCGGCCGAGGCAGAGGCGGTCCTGCTCGACGTCCGTGCCGTCGCGCCCGAAATGGCGGCCCGCCTTGCCCATCGGCTGCGCGGCGATCCCGCCACGCGCCATGCCGTCTGGATGGCGCTCCTCCCGCCCGGGTGCGAGGCGCTTCGTGCCGAACTTCTCGATCGTGGTGCCGGTGATTGCCTGTGTGCCCCCGCCACGCACGACACCGCTCTGGCCGAGGAGGTGGCCCTGCGCCTTGGTGCGTTGCTGCGGCGCGCGGCGGCGGCCGAGGCGCTGCGTCGGGCGCTGGCGGTGGGCGAGCGCCTGCCGGTCATCGACCCGCTTACGGGCCTGTTCAGCCGTCGCTATGCCGAGGGATATCTTGCCCGGCTTGCCACGAATCCTGCAGGAGGTCGCCGGCCCTTCGGCCTGCTTCTGGTCGAGCCCGACCGCTTTGAGGTGGTCCGCGACAGGCTGGGCGATCCGGCCGCCGACATGGTGCTGCGTGCTGCGGCGAACCGGCTGCGGGGCCATCTGCGCGGGGGCGATGTGCTGGCCCGGATGCGCGGCGAGGAATTCCTCGCGATCCTGCCCGATACCGATGCCGACACCGCCGCCCGTATCGCCGCGAGTCTGTGCCATGTCATGGCCGATGCGCCGTTGCTGCAGCCCGGCGGCGCGCCGGTGGAGGTGACGCTCGGCATCGGCATCGCGCTGTCGGACCCGTCAGCCCCGGCCACGGCCTCGGACCTGCTCGAGGCTGCGGCACAGGCCCTCGGGGCGGCACGGGCCGCTGGGCCGAACCGCTCTGCCCTTGCCCCGCGCCCGGCGGCCTGAATGCCCCGGCTCAGGCCGCCGGGTGGGTGGCCGTCAGGGCCAGGAAAACGTCTTCGAGGTCGGGCTCTTCGGTCGCCAGATCGGCGATCACGACACCGGCCCCCGTCAGCGCCGCAAGAATGGCTCCTGCGGTGACCTGACCGCGCCTGTAGGACAGCGCCAGCGTTCCGTCGGGCCGCTGCCGGGCCTCGACGCCCGCAGGCAGCGAAAGCCCCTCGGGCACCCGCCCCTCGGGCCGGATCACCATCGTCTTGCGGTCCATCCGGCCCACAAGGTCGGGCGTGGACTCGCAGGCGATCACCTGACCGTGATCGATGATCGCGATCTCGTCACACATCGTCTCGGCCTCTTCCAGATAATGGGTGGTCAG